>JAUYFZ010000298.1 GCA_030689585.1 Rhodocyclaceae bacterium
GACGTGCTGCAAAATATCGATACGGTAGTTGAGGCGATCTGGATTGCTTTGCAAAAGGAATCTATCCCCCATCCCCTCCCCAACCCTCCCCTTGAAGGGGAGGGAGACTATCATGTCAGCGATATGGCATGTCACCCACTACAAACCGCATAGAGCCCTTACAATCTGATGAACCCTTTTTAGGCAATGGACATACACCATGACGACCCCCCTTACACGCTCTGAAGCTGTGCCACATTCTGAAGTGACTGCTTTTCGTAGTAATGGTATGGCGTTCCTGTGGGTGGCGTTATGGACACTCATGATCGCAGGTTCCTGGTGGTGGAACGTCTCCACAGAGCGCGACAGGGTGTTTCGGTTGGCAGAACTTCAAGCAAAATCGTTGGTCGATAAGGACATGATGTACCGTCGCTGGAATGCCGATGCGGGGGGGTTATGGGCGGATGCGACAAAAATCGAACCAAATCCGCATCTTTTGGGCATGATTCCGAATCGGGATGTCATCACTCGCGAAGGTAAACGTCTGACACTGGTCAATCCGGCCTATATGAGTCGAATGATCTTTGATATTCAACGGGGTGATATGGGCGTTCGTGCTCGAATTGTCAGTACGCAACCGGTGAATCCCAATAATCTCGCCGATGCGTGGGAAACCGAACAACTCAATCAGGCAGAACGTGAAGACGGACGGCTTGAATTCAGTCAAGCGTCAGCAGGCTCTCTGCGCTATTTGCGTGTGTTGGTGACGTCGAAACCTTGCCTTCTGTGTCATGGAAAACAGGGGTATCGGGCGGGTGATGTACGCGGCGGCATCAGCCTGGCGGTTCCTCTGGCTCCACTTCAGGCCGTTTCTTCGCACAATACAATGGTGTTGAGCTGGACCCATGGCTGTGTCTGGTTGATCGGACTTTTAGGGTTGGGTGTGGCATTTCAGGGTTATCGTCGACGCGATCTTCTTCGAACCCAATATGAAGCCGCGCTGTGGGAAGGTCGTGCGTACTATCAGGCGGTGGTGAATTCGTCCATGGATAGCATTGTCATGATGGATCAGGTTGGGCGGATTACCGAGTTCAATCCCATGGCGGAACAGGTTTTTGGGTTTACGCGTGATGAAGCGGTGGGCAGGCTGATGAGTGAAGTGATCGTGCCCCCGGCCTTTCGTGAAGCACACGAAAAAGGATTGAAGCGATACCTGATGACAGGGGATGCACAGGTGCTAGGCAAACGGCTTGAACTGTCCGCCTGTCGCAAGAATGGAAGCGAGTTTCCGGTTGAATTGACGATTACACAGGCACATGATGCGGCGGGTCGCGTCTTTTTTACGGGTTATTTGCGCGATATCAGCGAAAGAAAGCAGGCAGAGATTGCTCTCGTTCAGGCCAAGGAGGCGGCTGAAGCGGCCAGTTTGGCCAAGAGTGAGTTTCTAGCCAACATGAGCCATGAAATACGCACCCCGATGAATGGGGTGATCGGCATGACATCTTTGTTGCTGGACACAGAACTCGACGAAGAGCAACGCGAATGCGCCGAGGTGATTCGCTCAAGCGGTAATGCTTTGCTGGTGGTTATCAACGATATTCTGGATTTCTCCAAGATCGAAGCGAATCAGCTCAGTATGGAGCGGATTGATTTTGATCTGATGGCTTTGTTGGATGAGTTGATGGCGATGATGAAACCTTCTGCACAGCATCTTGATTTGTCGTATTCGGTGGCATCGGATGTTCCTGGTATTTTGCAGGGGGATCCCGGAAGATTGCGACAGATGTTGGTTAATCTGATCGGTAACGCGATCAAATTTACACAACGGGGCGAAGTGGTGATTCGAGTGACACTGGAAACCTCAAGTCCTGACGAAGACAAGGCGACCGTGCGGTTTGCGGTGAGTGATACGGGGATAGGTATTTCCGAACAGAAACTGTCACTGCTGTTCCAAAAATTCTCCCAAGTAGACAGCTCCACGACGCGCAAATACGGCGGAACAGGACTGGGTTTGGCGATTGTGAAGCGGCTCACCGAAATGATGGGCGGAGCGGTGGGGGTTGACTCCAAAGAGGGCGAAGGGTCCGTGTTCTGGTTTACAGCCTGTTTTCAGTACCGTCATAACCGCCGCAGCAATGTCGGGGTTGATTCCACGAATACGTCTCAATCGGCCTCCCTTGTTTCGGCGGTATCGGTCGAACCCTCATTATCTGCGGTCGAGTCGCATCACCTCAATCAAGGGGCGCGCTTGCTTTTGGTCGAAGATAACGCGGTCAATCAGCGAGTTGCGATGAGCATGTTGAAAAATCTTGGGTTATACGCAGATGCAGTCGGTAATGGCATTGAGGCAATCAGGGCACTGTCCTCGCTCCCTTACGATTTGGTGCTAATGGATGTGCATATGCCTGAGATGGATGGCATCGAAGCAACGCGGTGTATTCGAGATCACGGGTCGGGCGTGCTTAATCCGAATGTCACCATTATCGCAATGACGGCGAGCGTTCTGCCGCAAGATCGTGCCGAGTGCTTGGCTGCTGGAATGAATAGCTTCATTTCAAAACCGGTTTCTCTTCAGCAACTCGCCGAAATGTTAGGCAAGTGGCTCCCTCAACAACGTAAGGCATAGATTGTTTCACGTGAAACATGTTGGCTCTATGCGGTTTGTAGTGGGTACTCGAAGCGGTTGTTGCGGCCTCCCTCCCCTTCAAGGGGAGGGCAGTACCAATCTCCCTTCCCTTCAAGTGGAGGGCAGTACCAATCTCCCTCCCCTTCAA
>JAUYFZ010000302.1 GCA_030689585.1 Rhodocyclaceae bacterium
TCAAAATGTTGGGCAGTCGTTGTGTGAACATGATCTCATTCCTACGGCACAAGCATTGATGAAGAAAATGACGGCACGCGGAGCCACCATTCCGATGGCAGTCGATGTGGTCTGCGGTAAAAAATTCGATGCGGCTGAACCGGCGGTGCGCAAATCTGCCGATGCGGTAGAAAGTGACGACATGATTTTTGACATCGGCCCAGTTTCCGCACAAGAAATTGCCGACATTATTATGAAAGCCGGTACGGTTGTCTGGAACGGTCCTGTGGGTGTCTTTGAATTCGATCAGTTTGGCGAAGGCACAAAAACCATCGCCATGGCTATTGCCACAACAAAAGCATTCACGCTGGCAGGCGGCGGTGACACCATTGCCGCCATTCAGAAATACGACATTTACGACAAGATTTCATACATCTCCACGGCAGGTGGTGCCTTCCTAGAATATCTAGAAGGTAAGGTATTGCCTGCGGTTGAAGTTTTGGAACAACGTGCAGCGGGTTAATGTAAATAATGTTGATGCAGTCTGAATTGTTTCCAATGGCAAAGAAAAATGTCTGTGATGACATTGACAAAATTCTTGCCGATAGAAACAGTCTAGGTGTTCGTATTGAGCGTGAACTGTGGACTTCACGTCAGCGGCAGGGGCATAGTTTGCATGAGGTTTCGTACCGTGCATGTTTTAAATCACAGCTACCTCAGTTCTTTATTCAACGGCTGACAAAAACAGGGGATCGGGTTTATGATCCATTCTCTGGACGAGGCACAACTGTTGTTGAGGCAGCTTTGATGGGACGGCGCGTGGTTGCTAATGACATCAATCCAATTTCGGCTATTTTTTCCAAACCACGAATTTCTCCTCCACTTTTGCACGATATCGCTCAACGACTGGATGCTATTGATGTGTCAACCAATCCGATAACAGACGATGGCGATCCTGATTTGTCTCCGTTTTATCATCTTGATACAGAACGAGAATTGCGTAGTCTGCGGGAATATCTATTGCATCGGCGTATGGACAGAACAGAAGATAGGGTTGACCGTTGGTTGAGGATGGTTGCAACCAATCGCTTGACAGGACATTCGCCTGGATTTTTCTCTATCTATACACTACCGCCCAATCAGGCCATCACATCGGAACGTCAACGAGGAATCAATGCAAGACTCGCTCAAATACCTCCTTACAGGGAGATCAAGGGAATCATTCTGAAGAAGTCAAAACAATTGCTGCGCGATCTTTCCGTGATTGATTCACGTCAAATGGCTAATCTTGAGGAAGATGCTGTATTTTTAACAGGACGCGCTCAAGAAACATGCGACCGTATTCCATCGCATTCTGTTGCACTGACTGTAACATCTCCCCCTTTTTTGGATGTAGTGCAATATGCCGAGGATAACTGGTTACGCTGTTGGTTCAATCATATTGATGTCAATAAAATTGGGATGGCTATGTCGACGAGTCGTTCTGTTGATATTTGGGCTGAAGACATGCGGCAAACATTGCAGGAACTTTATCGAGTGACACGTGTTGGTGGTCATGTGGCTTTTGAAGTAGGCGAAGTGCGCGGTGGGAAAATAAAGCTGGATGAGGTAATTGAACCACTAGGAGAATCGGTAGGTTTTGTTGTTAAAGCAGTGCTTATTAACGCGCAAACTTTCACGAAAACATCAAATATTTGGGGAGTGTCAAATAATAGAAAAGGCACCAATACAAACCGTATCGTTTTATTTAGAAAGGAATGAACATGGATGCCGAACAAAAGCGTCGCCAATATATTGACAGACTTGAAGGCGTTGTTAAGCAAATGCTCGTGCCGTTCAAGGGTGTGCCGTTCAATCTTGTTATTGAGGCAATGACAGGTCATCGCGTAATTGAATTTAATGTTGGCAATGCAGCGCATCGGCGCATTATGGATACGTTGATTGATGCTGCAAAAATTGCAGCTCTTGAAATGAATAAGCAAGGCATTGCGAGCAAACGTGTTAACGAGGTCGGCAATAAGATTGAACCATTTGTTAGAGATGCAATTAGTCGTATCTCTGGCTGCCAAGCTGCGGTTCCTTCAACTTCTACAGGGAAACGTAAATCAGCCGGATATCCTGATATTGAAGCAAATATTCACGGTGATATCTGTTACGTAGAGTGCAAAACATTTCACGCCGACAATGTTGCGACTACTCAACGTAGTTTCTATTTCTCACCTTCTGATGAGTTCAAAGTCACGCGGGACGCATTGCACTTTATTTTGTCCTTTGAGATGTATCCCACAAAAGTAGATTTCAGAACTTCTGCATTCAAATTGCTGAC
Organism: Rhodocyclaceae bacterium; assembly: GCA_030689585.1. GTDB lineage: Bacteria > Pseudomonadota > Gammaproteobacteria > Burkholderiales > Rhodocyclaceae > Nitricoxidivorans. The sequence continues at coordinate 2,306 of JAUYFZ010000302.1, forward strand.
GCTCGAATCCCTCTCACTGGATGTTAAGCACGAATTCAACTCGGATAATCGAAGATTGTATTCAGGCAAAGATGGCACACGTCTATTGCACGAACAACTGATTGAGAAAGTTTAATGCAACCCACCCCTAAAAAACGATTTCACGACGGGCTGAACGAGGGCATCAAGCGCGTTCTGTTGGGGCAGATTCGTACGCTATGGACACACACCTCCACGGCCATCGAAGGTAATCGCCTTACGTTAGGAGACACCGCCTTTATCCTCGAAGAAGGCTTAACGGTATCGGGCAAGCCGCTTAAAGATCATCAAGAGGTTTATGCTCACGCCAGAGCCATTGACCTGATTTACCAATGGATTGAGTGCGAGGAAATCACCAAGGCTGATGTTTTTGCGTTACACCGAGCAATACAGGCCGAACACATCATGGATATTTACCATCCTGTCGGCGGGTGGAAGGTTGAACCCAATTACACTTCTTTCGTATCTGGAGAAGGTCGGCAGGCCATACGGGAGTATCCTGCTCCACAGCATACGGACAAACTGATGGGACAATGGTTGCAAAGGTTCAATGACGCTTTCAAAAAAGATGATTTTTCGATGGAGGAGGTGGGTAGGGTCTATGCTCGTCTGCATCTTGATTTTGTGACGATTCATCCATTTTGCGATGGCAACGGACGCATGGCACGACTCATCTCCAATTTGCCTGTATTAAAATCTGGGTTTCCTCCTATCGTTATCCCAGATACGGATCGACGGAAATATAAACAAATTATTTCGGATTATCAGGAAGCCGTTCATTCACTGGCAACACTGGATGATCTGGACAGGTTGCCTGAAAATGAAAATTTTAGAAATTTGTGTACCAGTTATTGGATAGAAACCATGCGTCTCGTGGATGAGGCACATCGGTTGCAAACAACCTCTAGGGAAATTTAATGCAACGCACCACTAAAATCGTCGCCACGTTAGGCCCTGCTTCTACAGAACCAGCGGTGGTTAACCGGCTGGTAGCTGCGGGGGTTGATGTCGTTCGGCTTAACTTTTCGCATGGCACATTAGCCGATCATCAACGGCGCGTGGATAACCTGCGCTTGGCTTCTAGTGCGCAGAGCCGCACGGTGGGCATCATGGCGGATTTGCAAGGCCCCAAGATTCGTATCGGGAAGTTTCTCGATAACAAGGTGTTGCTGAAAGCGGGACAGAATTTTATTCTCGCGGCGGATTGCAAATTGGGAAGTAACCATCGCGTGGGTCTGGATTATCCGGAACTGGTGGAAGATGTTTTCGCAGGCGATGTTTTGTTGCTCGACGATGGTCGCGTCATCATGGATGTCGACCGCATCGAAGAGGGGGAGATTCATTGCCGCGTGCGGCATGAAGGGGAACTCTCGAACAACAAGGGCATCAATAAACAAGGAGGGGGATTATCTGCCCCCGCCCTGACGCCGAAGGATATGGAAGACATCAAAACGGCAGCGGCCTTGAATGTCGATTATGTCGCGGTGTCCTTTCCAAAATCCGGCGGGGATATGCGCTTGGCCAAGGAGCTTTTGCATGAGGCAGGCTCGAAGGCTTTGGTCATTGCGAAAATCGAACGGGTCGAAGCCATTGCCAATCTGGAGGACATTCTTCATGCCTGTGACGGCGTGATGGTGGCGCGTGGCGATCTGGCGGTCGAAGTGGGCGACGCAGCGGTGCCTGCCTTGCAAAAGAAAATCATCCGCGCTGCACGGGAACACCATAAATTTGTCATCACGGCCACGCAGATGATGGAATCCATGATCCACAGCCCCGTACCGACCCGCGCCGAAGTGTCAGATGTGGCCAATGCCGTATTGGATGGAACCGATGCGGTCATGCTGTCAGCGGAAACAGCCTCCGGCGACTACCCCATACAAACGGTTGAAGCGATGGTGCGTATTTGTGTAGAGGCCGAAAAATCTGCTGAATTGTCCTTAGAAAAAGATTTTCTTGATCGGGTGTTTACCCGCATCGACCAATCGGTGGCGATGGCCGCCTTGTTTACGGCGTATCACCTTAAAGTGAAGGCGATTGCCACCCTCACTGAATCGGGTTCTACGGCACTCTGGATGTCGCGCTTGCATTGCGGTGTTCCTATCTACGCCATGACACCGGATATTCGCACCCGCTATCGTGTCAGCATCTTCAAAGGCGTGTATCCCCTGCTCATGCGTCATGTGGGCGAAGATCGTGATGAATTGTTGCGTGAGGCCGAAACTGAATTGATTCGCTCCCATGTTGTCCAACCTGGAGACCTCATCGTCGTCACTTTCGGCGAACATATCGGACAACCCGGCGGCACCAATATGATGAAGATCGTCAAAGTAGGCGATCATTGCATCGACGATTAACTCGCATGGTCGTCAAGCCCACCCTCCTTCCATGAAATCAATGCGATTAAACGCCCGTCCCCCTTCGCCCCCCTCTCGGGGGGTTCTCATCGGCTCGCTGCGCTCGATTATTACGGGGTGCTTCGAACAAGTTATTTCACATCAACCACCCCAAGGAGAACACCATGCCCCTCGTATCCATGCGACAACTACTCGACCATGCCGCTGAAAACGGTTATGGATTGCCCGCTTTCAACGTTAATAATCTGGAACAAATCCAAGCGATTATGGAGGCGGCTGCCGAAACCAACAGCCCCGTCATCATGCAAGGTTCTGCCGGCGCACGTAAATATGCGGGCGAACCGTATCTTCGTCACCTGATCGAAGCGGCCATTGAAACTCATCCTGATCTGCCGATTGTCATGCATCAGGATCACGGAGCCAGCCCGCCGGTTTGTATCCAGTCGATGCGTTCTGGATTTTCCAGTGTCATGATGGACGGATCGCTGCTGGAAGATGCCAAAACGCCGTCCAGTTTTGATTACAACACCAAGGTGACGCGCCATGTCGTCGATATTGCCCATGCCATCGGCGTTTCTGTCGAAGGTGAACTGGGTTGCTTAGGTTCGCTTGAAACCGGAAAAGGCGAAAAGGAAGACGGTCACGGTGCGGAAGGTGTGCTCGACCACAATCAACTTCTTACGGACCCCGACGAGGCGGCCGAGTTCGTCAAGGCCACCGGGGTGGATGCGCTGGCCATTGCGATTGGCACCTCTCACGGCGCTTATAAATTCACGCGCCCCCCTACTGGCGCGGTGCTGCGCATCGACCGCATCAAGGAAATCAACGCCCGCATTCCCAATACGCATCTGGTGATGCATGGTTCTTCCAGTGTTCCGCAGGAATGGTTGAAAATCATCAACCAATTTGGTGGAACGATGGGCGAGACCTACGGTGTGCCGGTGGAAGAGATTGTCGAAGGCATCAAGCATGGTGTGCGCAAAATCAATATCGACACCGATCTGCGCATGTCTTCCACGGGAGCTATCCGCCGCTATTTTGCCGAACATTCAAAAGAATTCGACCCGCGCAAATATTTATCGGAAGCGCGTAAAGCGATGAAAGGCATTTGTTTGGCACGTTACGAAGCCTTTGGTTGTGCGGGCATGGCTTCAAAAATCAAACCCATTTCCATGGATAAAATGGCCGAGCGTTACAAGAAGGGCGAATTGAATCAGATTGTTAAATAATCATGGTGCTCTCTGAATCTTCCATCACCAGCTTGCCGCTCATCAATCGCGGCAAGGTGCGCGACTTGTATTCGGTGGATGACGATCATCTATTGATTGTTACCACCGACCGCTTATCTGCCTTTGATGTCATTCTGCCAGATCCAATTCCCGGCAAGGGAGAGGTGCTCACCGCCCTGGCTAATTTCTGGTTCAATAAATTGGCGGAGGTTATTCCCAATCAATTGACCGGTATTGATCCTGAAACGGTGGTGTCTCCGACTGAACGCGATCAGGTGCGTGGTCGTGCCATTGTGGTGAAACGTCTTAAACCCTTGCCCATCGAAGCCGTTGTGCGCGGGTATCTCATCGGTTCTGGTTGGAAGGATTATCAAGCCACGGGCAAGGTGTGCGGCATTGCATTACCCGCCGATATGCAAATGGCCCAGCAGCTTCCTGAACCGTTGTTTACTCCGTCGACCAAGGCAGAAATCGGCACCCATGATGAGAACATTGATTACGCGACCGTTGAAAAAACCATCGGAGTCGCGTTAGCGGCCCAGGTGCGCGATGCCGCTCTACGGCTTTATCGGGAGGCGGCGGAATACGCATTGGAGCGCGGCATCATCATTGCAGATACCAAGTTTGAATTCGGATTGGATAACGCCGGCGTGCTTCATCTGATTGACGAGGCATTAACGCCTGATTCATCCCGTTTCTGGCCAGCCGATACGTACAAAATAGGCACAAGCCCGCCGAGTTTCGACAAACAGTTCGTGCGCGATTATTTGGAAACGCTGGACTGGAACAAAAAAGCCCCCGGTCCACGGCTTAATATCCGCGTGATTGACAAGACCACGGCCAAATATCGCGAAGCACTCACTCGTTTAGTTTCTTCCACTTCTTCATGAATAAGTTTCATTACCCACATCTCCCTCTCCCGCAATGGGAGAGGGCAGGGGAGAGGGGGCAATGAACCCCTTACTTGATTTCACCGGGCTACCGCGTTTCGATGTCGTTGCCCCAGAACACGTGGCCCCCGCAATTCGGCAATTGATCGATGAAAACACCACGCTCATCGGATCATTGATGGATGCCGACACACCGGCGACTTGGAATGATTTGATGGCTCCCCTGATCGAAGCCGGTGAACGGCTCTCCCGTGCTTGGGGCATCGTCGGTCATCTGCATTCCGTCAACGACATCCCCGTATGGCGTGAAGCTTATAACGCGCTTCTGCCGGAAGTGACCGGTTTTTATGCCGAGCTAGGACAAAACCTAGGGTTGTTTTCCAAGATCAAAAAATTGCGTAAGAGCGCGGAATTCGCCACGTTGTCTGCGGCGAGGCAACGCATTATTGAAAATGATCTGCGCGATTTCAAACTCTCCGGTGCCGAATTGCCGGAAAACCAAAAACCTCGTTTCAAAGAAATACAGGAAGAATTATCTGCACTGGCGGCGAAATTTGCTGAAAACCTGCTTGATGCCACCAATGCGCATACGGAAGTTGTCCGTGATGAAACTGAATTGATCGGGATTCCAGAGGATGTCAAAGCAGCCGCACGCAAGGAAAATACTTGGGAATTCACGCTGCGCGCCCCTTCCTACATCCCCGTCATGCAATATGCCGAGAACCGCGATCTGCGCGCCCGAATGTATCGGGCCTATGCCACTCGTGCTTCCGAATTAGGAAATCTGGAATGGGATAACGGCCCGTTGATTGACCGACTTTTGGCTTTACATGCCGAAGAAGCGAAGATGTTGGGCTACGCGAATTTTGCGGAAGTGTCCTTTGTTTCCAAAATGGCCGAATCTCCTGCCCGTGCTATTCAATTCTTGCGCGAACTCGCCGCCCAAGCGCGACCTTTCGCAGAAAAAGATATCGTTGAACTTCAAGATTTTGCTCGCACCGATTTAGGTCTGCCCTCTCTTGAAAGTTGGGATATGTCTTTCGCGTCTGAAAAATTAAAACAAGCGCGTTACGCTTTTTCCGATGATGAGGTGAAGCAATATTTCCCTGAACACAAAGTGTTAGCGGGGTTGTTCCGTGTTATCGAAGCCTTGTTTGCCGTTACGGTAGAACCGGATACGGCCTCTGTCTGGCATCCTGAGGTGCGTTTTTTTAAGCTGTTGAAAAATGGTCAAAAAGTCGGTCAGTTTTATCTTGATCTTCACGCACGCGATACCAAACGCGGGGGGGCGTGGATGGATGAAGCCATTTCGCACAACAAACAGCAGACACCGGTGGCGTATCTCAACTGCAATTTTCCTTCTTCCGTCAATGGTCGTCCGGCCACGTTTAGCCATGATGATGTGCTGACACTTTTCCATGAAACGGGGCATGGCCTGCATCACCTGCTAACCGAAGTGGATGATCTGCCTGTTTCCGGCATTCACGGGGTCGAATGGGATGCCGTGGAACTGCCCAGCCAGTTCATGGAAAATTTTTGTTGGGAATGGGATGTGTTGCAGGAAATGACCGAGCATGTCGACACCCAACAACCGTTACCCCGTGCGTTGTTCGACAAAATGATTGCGGCAAAGAATTATCAAAGTGGATTGCAGATGCTGCGTCAAATCGAATTCAGCCTATTCGATCTTGTGTTGTATAGCGAAAAAGGAAATCAAACCGTTCTGCAATGTCTTAATGGTGTGCGTCGTGAAGTTGCCGTGATTTTTCCGCCCGAATGGAACCGGTTCCCGCAGAGTTTCGGTCATATCTTTGGTGGAGGATACGCGGCGGGTTATTACAGCTACAAATGGGCCGAAGTCCTTTCTGCCGATGCTTTCGAGGTATTCGAAGAGGCGGCCCGTCTGCGTGGCAGCACCTTGGATGCGGCCACGGGGGAACGGTTCTTGAGCGAGATTCTAGCCGTCGGAGGTGCTCGTCCGGCGATGGAATCTTTCATCGCTTTCCGGGGACGCGCCCCAGAAGCCGATGCGTTGTTACGGCACAACGGGATGGCATGATGAGAATGGACACGGTGATAGGATAGACAGCAGGTAACTACTCAGGTCCGGTCGGAACATAGCTCTCCTCCCCCTTCAAGGGGGAGGCGGGGAGGGGGATGGGGGGAAGAATTCCGCGTAAAACCCCATCCCCACCCCAGCCCTCCCCTTGAAGGGGAGGGAGATTGACACCGACCTGAGTAGTTACGACAGCAGGTTGTATGAAAGGCGGTTTACCATGGGATTGACTTACGCGGATATTGAGCTTGAAAGCGTTTGGGGGGCATTGCCGAAACGTCGTATTAACGTGCGTGCGCTGGTAGATTCTGGGGCGGTCTTTATGATCGTGCCGGAACATATGGCGTTGCAATTGGGTTTTGATTTGACCGAGGTGAGTCAACGTGAGGTTATTCTGGCGGATGGTTCGCGCCGTGTCGTGCCCATGATCGGGCCGTTGCGGGTGCACTTTGCTGAACGTTATTGTGACCTTTCTGCTTTGGTCTTCGGTGATGAACCGTTGATGGGCGCGGTTCCCATGGAAATGATGGACCTCGTGCTGCATCCTGCCACGCAACGGTTGACGGTCAACCCTGAGAGTCCTTATCTTCCGGTGGCGATGGCTAAGTGAATTTGATGAAAGGAGATATTCATGGCACGCACGGTTATTTGCATCAAACTTGGTCGCGAAGCGGAAGGCTTGACATTGCCGCCGATGCCGGGTGATTTGGGGCAACGCCTCTTTGACCATGTTTCAAAGGAAGCCTGGGATCAATGGATACGGATGCAGACGATGATCATCAACGAAAATCGTTTGAACATGGCCGATACCGGACATCGAAAATATCTGGCGGAACAGGTCAAAAAGCATTTTTTCGGAGATTGATAACCGTCACTTTGTAGGCCGGTTCCATCCACTATGCGGATGAATGAATGGAAGATGGTAACTACTCAGGTCTGTGTCAATCTCCCTCCCCTTCAAGGGGAGGGCTGGGGTGGGGATGGGGTTTTACGCGGAATTTTTCCCCCCATCCCCCTCCCCGCCTCCCCCTTGAAGGGGGAGGAGTAAGAGGCTCCGACTTGTGTGCATACGGTAGCCCTTCAAGGGGAGGGCTGGGGTGGGGATGGGGTTTTACGCGGAATTTTTCCCCCCATCCCCCTCCCCGCCTCCCCCGGGAAGGGGGAGGAGAGCTGTGTTCCGACCGGACCTGAGTAGTT
>JAUYFZ010000305.1 GCA_030689585.1 Rhodocyclaceae bacterium
TTGAAGGAGGAGGAGACTAACTCCCTCCCCCTTGAAGGAGGAGGAGACTAACTCCCTCCCCTTCAAGGGGAGGGTTGGGGAGGGGATGGGGTATGTATTTCACGTTAATGTTTCCGATTAGTTGCCGTTAAGTTCGGTATAGAATAAGCGAGTTCAATATGGGGATCAAAATGCGTCATATCATTATTGCACTGCTGTTGTTAGGGTTAGGTCTGTCTCCTGTCGGAGCTGCCGAACCCAAGAGAAAACACATCGTCATCAGGAAAGCTCACCCCAAGCATCCGATTCGACAGGTGTCCATGGAAGAAGCCCGTCATCTGATGCTGCATTCTTCTGCGGCACTCGTTCAGGATCAAGCGACCGGGGCCATCCTGTTTGCCAAGAACGCAGATGCCGTTGCCCCCATCGCCTCGATCACCAAATTGATGACCGCCATGGTGGTTGTCGATGCAAACCTGCCTCTTCAAGAAATGTTGGAGATCAATCAGCATGATGTTGATACCCTCAAAGGCACCCATTCTCGTCTGCGCATCGGTGCGCATCTGACCCGGGAAGAAATGCTGCGCCTGGCCCTGATGGCCTCTGAAAACCGTGCGGCGTCCGCCTTGTCACGCCATTATCCAGGGGGCCGCGAGGCGTTCATTGCCGCCATGAACCAGAAGGCCAAAGCACTGGGGCTCTCGGATACCCGCTTCCTTGATTCGACAGGCCTCACTTCCGCCAATGTGTCCAGCGCACGCGATCTTGCACGCATGGTGGATGCGGCTCACCAATACCCGCTGATTCGTGAGTTTTCGACAGGGACTAATCACAAAATTAAGGTGGCCGGTCGATCCTTGACCTTCAGTAATACAAACGGCTTGGTCAAAAGTTCCGTTTGGGACATTGGCCTATCCAAAACCGGCTATATCCGGGAAGCGGGTAAATGTTTAGTGATGCAGGCCCGGCTCAACAATAAGCCCATGATCATCGTTCTTCTGGATTCCTGGGGACGGCAGACCCGCATCGGCGATGCCAACCGCATCCGCCGCTGGATGGAAAGTGCAGCACTTCCTCCCCCCGCACGGCCATCCTGATTCGTGATCGCTGTTTTCCTTAATTTGCCAGTCCAACCCCGCCGCGTTCTAGGCGACCTTGCGCGATAAAGCCGCGCAAGCCGCTTGAACTTTACGGTGGGCATCTTAATCAGCGGTGATCTAAAATTGCAAGCATGAAAGTCTCTGAACTACTAAAATTGCTAGCAAAAGATGGTTGGGTTTTGGTGAGGCAGCGTGGTAGCCATCGTCAATTTCATAATACTCAAAAGTCTGGAACGGTTACAGTTGCTGGCAAACCAAGTGTTGACGTACCACCTGCAACACTAAACAGCGTTCTAAAACAAGCTGATTTAAAGGGGTAAAACTATGCGCTACATGGTTGTCATCGAAAAAGGTGCTTCAAGTTATGGTGCGTTCGTTCCCGACTTGCCTGGTTGCATGGCTGTTGGTGAAACGGAAGAAGAAACAACGACACTGATCCAAGAAGCAATACAGTTTCACTTGGAAGGCTTACAGTTGGAAGGTCATCTGGTTCCACCTCCATGTTCAAAAAGTACATTTATTGAAGTCCCCTTCATTTCTCAACAGCCAAAGAATTTTGGAAGCATTTGCAAATTTGCAGCCCAATCCCGCGTTCTAGGCGACCTTGCGCATAAAGCCGCGCAAGCCGCCTGAACTCTACGGTGGACACCTTTTTCCTCTGGCTACCCAATAATCTGGAACGGCCTGTGCGCATACTCTTCATTCTGATATTAGCGGGGTTGGCACTCCGCGCCGTTCGACGGTTGATCCCCCGTCTTCAGGAAGCCATCACCGCCCGTCAGGGCAATGTCGAAAACAGTCGACGCATCCACACGCTATCCACCGTCATTCGTTATGTCTTAACGATCATTCTGGCCGTGGTCACCGGTCTATTGGTCTTGAGCGAATTGGGCGTTTCAGTCGCCCCCATCCTCGGTGCAGCCGGCTTGGTCGGTATCGCAGTCAGTCTGGGCGTACAAAGTCTCGTCAAGGATTATCTCAGTGGCATTTTTCTTCTGCTGGAAAACCAGATTCGCCTCGGCGATATCGTCGAAGTCGGCGGAAAAACCGGATGCGTGGAAGAGATGACCTTACGTTATCTACGACTGCGCGACGACACCGGCGTTATTCATTTCGTCCCCAACGGCAGCGTCTCGGTCGTCACCAACAAGAGTTTGCCTTAATAACGCCCGATGACTGATGACTATTCAAACCGACAAATTTGCCTCTTCACCTGATCGCCTGATAACCGGGGCGAAAGAATCCCCCCAGGAAGAAACGATTGAACGAGCTTTGCGCCCGAAGAAGCTGGCCGACTATGTGGGGCAACAAAAGATTCGCGCTCAAATGGAAATATTCATCGAAGCAGCCCGCCGACGGGGGGAGGCACTCGACCATGTACTACTTTTCGGCCCCCCCGGATTGGGCAAGACAACGTTGGCCCATATCGTGGCCTACGAGATGGGAGTCAATCTGCGCCAGACTTCCGGGCCGGTGTTGGAACGGGCGGGCGATCTGGCCGCTTTGCTCACCAACCTCGAACCCAACGACGTGTTGTTTATTGACGAAATTCATCGCCTGTCGCCCGTGGTAGAAGAAATTCTCTATCCGGCCCTGGAAGATTTCCAGCTCGACATCATGATCGGCGAAGGTCCCTCGGCACGCTCCGTCAAGCTCGATCTTCCGCCTTTTACCTTAATCGGGGCCACGACCCGGGCGGGCATGTTGACCAACCCTCTGCGCGACCGTTTTGGGATCGTGGCACGTCTGGAGTTTTATACGCCAGAAGAATTGACTCATATCGTTCGTCGTTCGGCACAGCTTCTGAACTGTCAGGTGGCCGATGAAGGCGCGGCTGAAATCGCTCGTCGTTCACGCGGCACGCCTCGTATTGCCAATCGGTTGTTGCGACGAGTGCGGGATTTTGCCGAAGTGAAGGCAACGGGGGCCGTCAGTCGTGAAATTGCCGATGCCGCCCTCATCATGTTGGATGTGGATCACTTGGGGTTGGACATCATGGACAGGAAATTGATCTCCGCCGTGTTGGAAAAATTTGGTGGGGGACCGGTAGGCGTGGATAATCTCGCGGCCGCGATTGGCGAAGCACGCGATACGATCGAGGATGTCCTAGAGCCGTATCTCATTCAACAGGGCTATTTGCAGCGAACACCGCGTGGACGCATCGTGACAGAATGTATGTGGCAACACTTCGGCTTGACTGACCCCAAGCGCAGTGACACTTTATGGAACATGACATGAACGTAACTCAAGACCTTTCCATTCTCGAACTCATCCTCCATGCCAGCCTAGTCGTTAAGCTGGTCATGGGGTTGTTGTTTGTCGTTTCTGTTCAATCCTGGTACTGGATTTTTCGTAAGGCTTTCGCCATCCGCGACGCACGCCTTCGCACCGATCGTTTTGAACGCGATTTCTGGAGCGGAGGGGATCTCAACACCCTGTACCAGAATGCGGTCAAGGATCGCCACGGGGCGGGTCAATTAGAGCGCATCTTTGAAGCGGGGTTCCGTGAATTCACAAAACTGCGCGGCCAAAAGAGCCTCGATCCTTCCGATATTATTAACGGCGTGCGGCGCGCCATGCGGGCCACGCTCCAGCGTGAATTAGACGATCTTGAAGCCCATCTCGCTTTTCTCGCTTCGGTAGGGTCCGTCTCGCCCTATGTCGGCCTGTTCGGAACCGTATGGGGCATCATGCACGCCTTTCGCGGATTAGCCAATGTCAGCACGGCCACGCTGGCAGCCGTGGCCCCGGGCATCGCCGAGGCACTGGTCGCCACCGCCATTGGTTTGTTTGCCGCCATTCCGGCGGTCGTCGCCTATAACCGCTTCGCTCACGACGTTGACCGCCTGACGGTGCGCTTCGAAAGTTTCACGGAGGAATTTTTGAATATTCTCCAGCGTCAGATCAAATGAGACAGCGTAGGCTAAAACACGAAATCAACGTCGTTCCCTATATCGACGTGATGCTGGTGTTATTGGTCATCTTCATGGTGACCGCCCCGATGATTCAAACGGGCAGTGTCGAATTGCCCAGTGTCGGAAAATCCTCCCAGCCTCCGGTCGCCCCTCTGGAAATCATCGTCAAATCGGATGGAGAACTGATGCTGCGTGACCGCGCATTAGGGGGGGCCGAGGTGAGTGTCAGCCGTCGCGAATTGGCCGCAGAATTACGCA
>JAUYFZ010000307.1 GCA_030689585.1 Rhodocyclaceae bacterium
TTGAAGGAGGAGGAGACTAACTCCCTCCCCCTTGAAGGAGGAGGAGACTAACTCCCTCCCCTTCAAGGGGAGGGTTGGGGAGGGGATGGGGTATGTATTACACACTAACTCCAACGCGCTCTTGCCTGTTCGTCAGAATCTCGTGCATCTACCCAATAGCACCTCCCTTCGGGGGTCTCTTCTTTTTTCCAGAAAGGTGCACGGGTTTTCAGGTAGTCCATGATGAATTCACAGGCGGCAAAGGCTTCCCCTCTATGGCTGGAAGAAACCGCCACGAAAACGATACGCTCACCCGGCGTTAACCGTCCGATACGATGGATCACTCGCACCGCCTGAAGCTGCCAGCGCGCCTTCGCTTCAGACACAATGCCTGACAGTGCCTTTTCAGTCATGCCAGGATAATGTTCGAGAGTCATGGCCGCTACCTTGCCCCCTCGCACTAAACCAACGAAACTGACCACCGCCCCTGCATCGACATCGCCCATCGTCAGGGCTGCTATCTCGGCACCCGTATCAAAGTCAGCTTCCTGAACGGAAATTTCGCTCATTTTCAACCTCCGGTCACGGGAGGAAAAAAAGCAACCTCGTCTTCTTCTTTTAGCGATACCGTCGGCCCAGACATCACCTGATTGACCGCAGTGCGTAAATTTTTCATCGTGGCCAATGCCTCCCACACACCTTTGCGTGTCACCAGATGCACGCGTAGGTCATCCACTGTTTTCACATGATCGGGTAACGAATACTCTTCACTGAATATTCCCAACGTCTCGCGCAGGCTGGCGAAATACAGAATCTTCATAGCAGCTCCGAAAATGGCAGAAATCGCACGGAATCACCCGCTCGAATCACTTGGTTGGGGGGGTTATCAATCAACCCGTCGGATCGCACGGTCGACGTCAGCACCCCAGACCCCTGATGGGGATACAACACCACGCGCCCCTCCTCATCAATGCGTGCTCTCAGAAACTCACGCCGTTTGTCCGGTTTAAGCCAATCGGAACCGGAAATCATCCTCAATGCACGGGGGGTGATGTCAGTCGCTCCCTGACGCTGGCGAATGAAAGGCCGCACCAGCACCAAAAAGGTGACGAAGGCAGACACAGGATTACCCGGAAGTCCAACAAAATCGGCCTGCCCCACCTTGCCGAACGCCAACGGTTTTCCCGGTTTAATGGCAATCTTCCAAAGATTCAGCTCACCTTCTGCCTCCACCGCCGGTTTGACATGATCCTCTTCTCCCACAGACACTCCCCCCGTCGTCAAGACAAGATCATGTTGGAGGGCCGCCTGTCGTAACGCCTGCCGGGTCGCTTCCAGCGTGTCGGGTACGCGCCCCATGTCGTTCACTTCGCAACCCAATCGTTCCAGCATGGCACGCAACAACGCACGGTTAGAGTTGTAAATACTCCCAGGCGGCAAAGGTTCACCCGGTTCGCTCAACTCGTCCCCCGTCGTCAGGAGCCCCACTTTCAAGCGACGCACCACGGTCACTTGTGCCGCCCCGACAGAAGCCGCCAGACCGACGGCCTGAGGAGTCAGTAAAGTACCTTTCGATAAAACTTCATCACCCGTCCGAATATCTTCACCCGCACGTCGAATGTTCTCACCTAGTTTTGGCAAAACATCGACGACGATAAGATGGTCGTTAGTCAGCGTACATCGTTCCTGCATCACCACGGCATCCGCCCCGATGGGCACGGGCGCACCGGTGAAAATACGTGCCGCTGTGCCCGGTTCTAACGGTTGACCGATGCACCCCGCCGGAATGCGCTGAGAAATAGGTAACGCCGTGCCTACGATGGACAGATCAACACACCGTACGGCATAGCCGTCCATGGCACTATTGTCCAAGGGAGGCACATTCAGAGGTGATACTAAAGCCTTGGCTAAAATACGTCCCAAAGCGGCTTTCAACGGAACGTTTTCCTCATCTCGCACGGGATGAGCGGCCAGCAGCAGTTGTTCTAAGGCTTCTTCAAAGGTCAACATGATTCAGGATGAATGCCGCAATGGCATCGTGATCGTTAAGGTTTAACAACGGCAACGGGCAATCCAGTGTGGCATCTGTCGCCACCGCAATGATGTCCGAATTCTCTGGCCAGATAAAGGGTTTATGGTGCAGAGGCCGGTGCACTTCGAGTTTTGGGATCGGGGTGTATTTGAAACCTTCCACCAACACCAGATCGCAGGGGAACAAAAGGGATAACTGTTCTTCGAAACCCGGTTCAGGAAGCCCCCGCAATTCGTGCATCAACACCCATCGGTTATCGCAGGTCAACAACACTTCAGAACACCCCGCCTCCCGGTGACGATGAGAATCCTTGCCAGGTTTATCCACATCAAAATTGTGATGCGTATGTTTAATCAGCGATACCTTGAGGTTTTTTGCCGTAAAACGCGGGATCAATGCCTCGATCAGTGTCGTCTTGCCAGAGCCGCTGTAACCTGCAAATCCAAAAACTTTCATATCCCCTCCACCCTAGCGAATCCTCCACCCGGCGTGCGAAAATTTGTTGTCTGACCCTGCCACAAACGAGCGGCCACCAGTTGAACCCGCCCGTCATAGACATAATTGCGAATATCCACCTTAAACCCTTCCTGAGTTGAAGGGGGAACCAATGCCTGGGCTATATAGTCCCCGCGCATCACCTCCTCGAAAACGCGGCGCGTGATTTTATCCCCGCGATAGACGGCTTTTGCCCCATACCCCGTCGCCGGTTTGAAGAAAAGCTGCCGACGACGTGCCCACAAATCCGCTGCATGCTCCGGCATCACCCGTTCCGTGAGGGGAATGCCCTCCCTCAATGAGGGTTCGTTTGACCATGCCACAAGATTGCGTTTATCCGCATAAAGCGCGTACAGATGCGGGTTGGGGGTCACCACCACAGCCTCATCCAGCCAAGCCTGACGCAGTACCGCATTGACCGGAGCCTCCAGCAAAAAATCGGTCAACCGGTTATACACAAGATCGATGCGAATCTCTTCAACCCAGAAACTACCGTGACACAGCATCAAATCACGCGGATCGCAAATAACGGTTTGAATGCCATGTCGCTCAAATAGATCGCGAAATGCCAAAAACTCCGGGTATAGAAATTGTGTCTCTGGCACATCATCCACGATGGCCAATGACCGCAAGGGTCGCCCTGCCCGTTCCGCTTCTGCGCGAAACATGGCGACGAAGGCTTCCTCTACATCCGTTCGCCCCGCTTGTCGGGCCGCCAACAACGCTCCGCCTGCATTGGTGTTGATCTCAATGAGTTTCGGCCCTGTCGGAGTCAAATGAAAATCATAACCAAAGAAAACGCCCAAAGCAGGCGATGAACTCGGCAAGTCAATTACACGTTCGATGGCTGTAATCAAGGCGGCCATCCGTTCAAGCTGCGGTGATTCCACTCGAACGACGACATCAGAGAGCATCGATATCTTTCTCGTCTAACTCAACACAGGTTGTTTGACCCAACAATTCCAGTAACAAGCGCACACGCGCCCGACCAGTTCGGGCCTCCAAAATACCTTCCAGCCCCGCGAAAGACCCGTCGGCGATACGCACGCGGTCACCCGGTTTTGGGCCTACCGGTGTGATATCCAGAATATGTTCCGCATCGCCAAGTGCTTGTAATTGTTCGATCAAGTGCTGGGGCACGCGGGCGTGTTCCAGACCAAATCGCACCATACAGGTCACGCCACGAGTGGAATAAATCGGTCGCCAATGATCCGTCGTCGTATTCAACTTCACAAACAAATAACGCGGAAACATCGGTTCCACCACTTCAACCAATCGATTATTGCGCCGCTTTCGGCTGCGAATAAACGGCATGAACGACGTATATTCCTGATAACCAAGGTTAGTCACGGCTGTTTTTTCCATACGAGGCCGAGTAAAAACCAAGTACCACGTTTCTGCATCGTTCATCAGGGGAGTTGTCATCGTAAATCAGTGATAATGGGATGCGGTGAATGGCGGAAGGGGTGGGATTCGAACCCACGTGCCAAGTTTCCCTGACCATCCGATTTCGAGTCGGCGCCGTTGTGACCGCTTCGGTACCCTTCCTATGAGACGAATTCTACCATTCACCCTGACGTTTATATTAGGTTCTTGCTGCCAAAGTGGCCCACCGGAACGTCGGATCGGTCCCGATATTGATCCGTCTTGCTACGCGGAACGTTATATCGATGCCACGGATATCGCTGCTTTCCTAGCACTGTCTCGCACACGCCTGCCACGTTACGGCGCGATGTTCCGGCAAGCGGCAAATGCCACGGGGTTAGACTGGCGTTTGCTGGCAGCCTTGGCCTATCAGGAATCCCAATGGGACCCGCTGGCCACCTCTCCAACACGGGTGCGCGGCATGATGATGTTGACCGAAGACACAGCCGACCGGCTCAAAGTCACCAATCGTCTGGATGCCAAACAAAGTATAGAAGCCGGTGCTCGTTACCTCGCTCTGTTACGGGATGATCTGCCAGAAACCGTTCTGGAACCAGATCGCACCTGGCTGGCATTGGCCGCTTATAACCTAGGCATGGGTCATTTGAACGGGGCGCGTGCTATTGCGCGCATGATTAAACGCGACCCGAACCACTGGAATGAGATGCGAGAAGTACTCCCCCTTCTGTCCGAACCTGATTATTATGAAAAACTCATCAGCGGACAGGGACGCGGGGGCGAAGCCGTGATTCTGGTTGAAAATGTGCGCGTTTATTACGATGTCTTATCTCGTGTGGAGGTTGAAGGTTTAGACATGAGCTTTTCCATCCCCCCTAGGTAGGGTCGCAGCACCTTTGGCACAGTAACGCTGCCATCGGCGTTCTGATAATTTTCCAGTATCGCCACCAACGTACGCCCCACCGCTAGGCCAGACCCGTTGATCGTATGCAGTAATTCATTTTTCTTGCCATTGCGGTAGCGTGCCTGCAAGCGTCTGGCCTGAAAGGATTCAAAGTGGGAACAGGAAGAAATCTCTCGATAAGCATTCTGAGCCGGTAACCACACTTCAAGGTCATAAGTTTTGGCCGCAGAAAACCCCATATCACCCGCGCACAACAACATTTTTCGGTAAGGCAATTCAAGTTTCTGCAAAATCATTTCGGCGTGTCCCGTCAAGGCTTCCAGTGCCTCCCATGAGTTTTCCGGTGTCACAATCTGGACCAGTTCCACCTTGTCGAACTGATGCTGACGAATCATGCCTCGCGTGTCGCGCCCCGCACTGCCCGCCTCTGAACGGAAGCAGGGCGTATGGCAAACAAATTTGAGCGGTAACGCATCGACCGCCAGAATTTCATCCCGCACCATGTTGGTCACCGGTACTTCAGCGGTCGGAATCAAATAAAACGGGGGGCCATCGGCGCGCGGCACTTTGAAGAGATCCTCCTCGAATTTCGGCAGTTGCCCCGTACCGAACAAGCTTTCTGGATTCACCAGATATGGCACATAAACTTCCGTATAACCATGTTCCTCCGTATGCGTATTGAGCATGAACTGGGCCAGTGCCCGATGCAATCGCGCCACGCTGCCTTTCATCAGGGAAAAACGGCTACCGGTAATTTTCACGGCGGTCGCAAAATCCAGTCCACCCAACTGTTCCCCAATCTCCACATGGTCTTTGACGGGGAAATCGAACGTGGGCAGCACACCATAACGAGCCACTTCCACATTATCCGTTTCACTTTTCCCCGACGGCACACTCTCGTGCGGCAGGTTGGGAAGCGTGACCAGAAAGGCGTTATACCGCGTCTGCAATGCCATCAATGCTTCTTCATTGCGCGTCAGATCCTCGCCAATGCCAGACACTTCGCTCATAACCGCCGCCGCATCTTCCCCTTTACTCTTCAGAATTCCGATTTGCTTCGAGAGGGTATTACGCTTTGCCTGCAACTCCTGCGTGCGCGTTTGCAGGTCTTTACGGGCGGATTCCAGAGTCTCAAAGGTGGCCGTATCAAAGATCATGCCGCGTGTGGCAAGACGTTCGGCGACAAAAGCAACTTGAGTGCGCAGTAATTGAATATCTAACATGTGGATTCCTTACGTTGACATCCTCCTCCCTAAAGGTAGGCTTGGAGTCGCTGCATAGATGGATTATAGTTTGGACTATGAGCAATGACAACGATATTCAACACGGCACAAACACTACGGCTGTTATCGCGCATGCCGGTAGACTGGATCGGCGTACCGGGCAAGATCGCTGACACGATCAATGCCCTCATCGACCATGGGGTTATTCTAATTGCATCAGCAGCGTAGGTCAAGCGTTATTCCGCTTGCAGGCGCGTTGAGCCAAAACCCGCCCATCACCGACAACGGGAAGCAAACCCTGACGTTTCCCCTTAAATTCTTTAACACGTGACTGACATGAATATCGTCCATAAAGTGGACGATATTCATGTAATAATGCACGCATGTTCCCCCGTCATATCCAGGCCTTGCTCACTGATGCACTCGCCGACACCCCAGTGGTGCTACTCAATGGCGCGCGTCAAACAGGCAAAAGCACCTTGGTACAAACGCTGTCCAGCAGCCAGGGGCGGCGTTATCTGACGCTTGATGATCGCGTCGTACTCGCCGCCGCCAAGAGTGATCCGACAGGGTTTATCGCCGGGCTTTCCGGCCCGGTGGTGATGGATGAAATCCAGCGCGCTCCCGAGCTGTTTCTGGACATCAAGGCCGCTGTGGATCGCGACCGCACGCCGGGGCGCTTTCTGCTCACCGGGTCGGCCAACGTGCTCCTCCTCCCGACCCTGGCCGATTCGCTGGCCGGGCGCATGGAAATCCTCAACCTGTGGCCTCTGTCCGGCGGTGAAATGGCCTTTGATGCGGCTTTCAATCGCGCCGACTGGCTGTTCGATGGACAGCTTGATGCGCTGCCGATTCCGGCCTGCGACCGGGGAATACTGGTCGAAAAGCTATTGCAGGGGGGCTTCCCCGAAGCGGTTGCGCGTTCGACTGCCAGACGGCGTGCCGCCTGGTTCGAAAGCTATTTGCAGACCATCCTGCAACGCGACGTGCGTGAACTGGCCAATCTGGAACAGCTTACTGAAGTGCCGCACCTGCTACAACTGCTGGCCACGCGCAGCGCCAGCCTGTTGAACCAGGCAGAGCTTTCCCGCGCCAGCCGACTGACGCAAACAACCCTGAAGCGTTATCTGAGCCTGCTGGAAACCTTGTTCCTGGTGGTGCGCATTCCGGCCTGGGCACGAAATCCCGGC
>JAUYFZ010000008.1 GCA_030689585.1 Rhodocyclaceae bacterium
CCTTGAAGGGGAGGGGACTTGGTACAACCCTCCCCTTGAAGGGGAGGGGATTGGGGCTGTGGCGCATTGCATTGATCTATATAGTTATTTCGACTTATTGGTAATGGAATGGGTTAACGGGCATGGATTGAATTCACAAAAAATACGGCCTCGCAAGGCCGTATTTTTTGCAAGCGCAGTAGATATTTTCACAACCTCTCGCCTGCCCTGTGACTTGGTGGAAACCTTTATCGCGGGCGAATTGCTGCGGCATCTGACGTTTCCCGACCGATTGTTTGCCGTGCCGCTCTTTTAGGATCATCACCATGTCCATTCAATGGTTCCCCGGCCACATGACCTCGGCCCGCAAGAAGGCTGCCGACACCATGGCGATGACCGATGTGGTCGTGGAGGTGCTCGATGCTCGCCTGCCTGAGGCCAGCAGTAATCCGATGATCCGCGAATTACGTCTGGCTCGGCAGCGACCTTGTCTGCGTGTTCTCAACAAAGCGGACTTGGCGGACCCGAATGCAACGAAGGCTTGGCTTGATTTTTATGAGCGGCAACCGGGCGTGAAAGCGGTGGCACTTTCCTGCAAGAAACCAGGGGAAGCGGCGCGTGTTCCCAAACTGTGCCAGTTATTGGCTCCTCACCGTAGCGATCCGATCAAGCCCTTGCGCCTGATGATCATGGGCATCCCCAATGTGGGCAAGTCGACGCTGATGAATGCGTTGGTCAAGCAGCGTGTGGCGGCTGTGGGGGATGAACCTGCCATTACGAAGACGCAACAGCGATGGGACATCAGCCCCAGATTGACGATTGTGGACACCCCTGGTTTGATGTGGCCGAAAATCGAACATGAATCCGATGGCTATTTACTGGCTGCCAGCCACGCCATTGGGCGTAATGCGGTGATCGATTCCGAGGTGGCTATCTTTTTATCGAATATTTTATTGGCCCGCTATCCAGCCAATCTGATGGCGCGTTACGGTTTTTCTACCGAGGACATGGACGGCATCGCCGTGCTGGAAACGGTGGCCCGAAAACGCGGCTGCCTGATCAAGGGGCGCGGTGGCGAGCTAGACCTTGAAAAAGCCGCCATGCTGTTATTGACAGATTACCGTGACGGACTGTTAGGTCGTATCAGCCTAGAAACACCGAACAGCAGGGAGGCGATACTTGTACCCTGTTGAACAAAGGAAATGGTAGCTTCTCAATAAGTCGTGGCAGAACACTCCCTCCCCTTCAAGGGGAGGGTTGGGGAGGGGATGGGGTGAACGTGCCATGACATCTGCAACCAATTGAATTTACTGGAGGATTCCCCATCCCCCTCCCAGCCTCCCCCGTGAAGGGGGAGGAGTGTGCTATGCCGGTTTGTATGTCTTGCCACGACTTATTGAGAAGCTACAGGAAATGTACATAAACCAAAAACAGGTGCTTGCCCATGTTCGGCACGTTAGCGTAGGTGTATCTGATGGAAATTCAGCCGGATGGTGCGAACATCTACTCGACGAGCATCTGCATGAAGTAGCTCGGATAGCCGCTAATTTCGCAACCGTTTTCGGTTCCGGTGATTGGGCGAACGTCGCAGGGTTATGGCATGACTTGGGCAAATACAGCAGCGAGTTTCAACACTATATAAAAACAGTCAGCGGCTACGATGCTGAAGCACATATTGAAGGCAAAGCTGGGCGCGTTGACCATTCGACCGCAGGCGCGATACACGCAATTCGGCAACTCAATCATCACGGACGCATCCTCGCCTATCTGATTGCAGGGCATCATGCTGGGTTGCCCGATTGGAGCACAGCCGACGCGGGAGGAAAGGCACTCTCTATCCGATTAGAGGCAGGGCAGAACCACTTGCTTGACCGCATCCCTGCTCAAACCATTCCTCAAAACATTCTCACTCAAGCCAAACCAACAACCAAACCGATCGGTGGCGCAGACGGGTTGCACTTGTGGCTGCGTATGTTGTTTTCCTGTTTGGTGGATGCGGATTTTCTGGATACGGAAGTCTTCATGGATAGCAACAAAGCGGCTACCCGTAGTGGCTATCGTGATTTGTCTGACTTGCTGATTGATTTTGATCGGTATATGGCAACCAAATCAGCATCTGCCTCCCCCACATCAGTCAACGCGATCCGCGCCGACATCTTGCGCCAGTGCTGCGAGAAAGCTTTATTGAATCCAGGATTATTTTCTCTCACCGTGCCAACAGGCGGCGGCAAGACTTTATCAGGCATGGCATTTGCATTACGCCATGCCGTGCAATATAAAAAACGACGCATTATTTACGTCATTCCCTACACCAGCATCATCGAACAAACGGCGGACATATTCCGCGAAATATTTGGCGACAACGTAATCGAGCACCACGCCAACCTTGACACGGATAAAGAAGATACGCGTTCCCGCCTGGCAACCGAGAATTGGGATGCGCCCATTATTGTTACCACCAACGTGCAGTTTTTTGAATCGTTGTTTGCCGCTCGCAGCAGCCGTTGCCGCAAGCTACATAACATCGTGGATAGTGTGGTCGTACTAGATGAGGCGCAGTTGTTACCGTCAGAATTTTTGCAACCGATTGCCGATGTGATGAACCA
>JAUYFZ010000017.1 GCA_030689585.1 Rhodocyclaceae bacterium
GTTTTACACGCCAGACGATGTCATCCGCGCGGTCGCGAAGATCATCGGTGATATAACTAGCATTGATCTTTTCTAGGGAGTTGTAGTCAATCTGTTCAGTCCACTCTTCGCGCACAAATCCGCGCAGGAGATCCGCCACCACTTCAGGGTGTGAAAAAATGTGCTTGTAGGAGGCGTCGTGGTCAGACACAGGGAATGAGGGATAGGCGTTGTAGCGTGTGGATTCTACTGAAAAGAGCAACAGGATAGTCTTTCATACATCAGTCGGGCGGGATAAATTCGTTCTCCGATAAATATTGCTTCACTAATGTTACGCAGATGTCTGCGTAACATTAGTTAATTATCTGAAACAACGTGGGTCTAATAGACCGTAGGGCCGATTACGCCATCATCGTAGCGACGCTCCAAGAAAAAGCAGGGCAACGCCCTGCCTTTTTGGGTTCACTACGATCTCTCGCCGATTAAAAGCTATAACGAAGGCTGGCAGTCCATGCGTCTGCATCCACGTCATCCACCGTATAACGGGTGAAGTTTACGCCTGCTCGAACATTCTTATTAACCTTATAACCTACGCCGAGTCCCCAATAAGGATCAGACCCATCAGATTTTCCTGATATGGAACTCCCCGCTGCATAGGTTGTGCCGTTATAGACGAGAGTGCCAGAGGTCAAAGTTACTGTTTCTTTGGCATCCCACATAAACATGCCCGCGCGACCAGACACATCAATCACGTCATTCACTGGCAAATCCATAGCGACACCCAGCGTGTAGCCGTCGGTTTCCACTGCACCCTTAAAAACAGCATCAGTTAGCGTGTAACCTCCCCCACTTCCAGAAACGGCTGTATTGGAGCTATAGGAACCTTCAATACTAGGAATATATCCACCTTCAACTGAGATCATGTTGTTGATCTTGTAGCCAAGATTGATGGCATAAGCCGTATCTTTCTTATCCACCGTCCACCCATTAACAGACGGAAGGTCGGCTGTCACCTGCCCCGCGTGAACATCTACATACATCTGCGCGTTAGCCGCGCCTGCCATGAATAACCCTGCCACCATCACTGCAATTTTGTTCATTTTCGTCTCCGGTTGTTGTTTGTCGTCGTGTTCGACATGCCAAGCGCATATCGAATACCTGCGCAGAATATACGCGATTGGAACATTCTGTCAACGAAATACCTTGCTTTTATTACGTTATTGGTAAAAAAACAACAAACTTCGCTCCATGAATCTAGGAGCTACTATCAGGCAGTTGCGTAAGCGTAAGGATTGGACACAAGACGAACTTGCGCATCAGGCGGGCACGACTGCCGCCAATATCTCGCGCATCGAAGCAGAAAAACATCGGCCTAGTGCGGAGCTACTCAGTTCCATCGCCTATGTGCTGGGGGTCAAAGTCTACGAAATGGTCGCTATGGCCGAAGGCTTGACGCAGACTGCGTTGACTCAGGAATTTGATCCAGACGAAGAGGTGGTGGTCGGCTATTTCAGAAAAATGCCGAAGGAGGAACGTGAACTCTTCAAAGCCATTGGAGCTTCGTTTTGCAAAGTACGCCGCGCAAAACCGCAGTTTGTGCCGATGGAAGTTGGTAACTAATTGGTAACTACTCAGGTCCGGTCGGAACACAGCTCTCCTCCCCCTTCAAGGGGGAGGCGGGGAGGGGGATGGGGGGAAAAATTCCGCGTAAAACCCCATCCCCACCCCAGCCCTCCCCTTGAAGGGCTACCGTATGCACACAAGTCGGAGCCTCTTACGCCTCCCCCTTCAAGGGGATGGGGGATGGGGGATGGGGGATGGGGGATGGGGGATGGGGGAATGAAGACTCCATATAATTCAATCAGTTATAAATACAATGCCACAGATACCCCATCCCCACCCTAACCCTCCCCTTGAAGGGGAGGAAGCTTGGTGCGTCTATTTTCGCATGTGTAATCAACAAGTTAAAAGATGTGTGCATACGGTAGCGCACGAACCCTGTGAAAGGAAATCATGATGCTGGCCACTCTGCAACCCCCTCCCCCGACTTTCGATGATGTCTGGCGCGGACTGATGGAAATACGCGAACTATTCAAAGAAAATGATAAGCAGATCATGAAAACTAAGGAAGAAAATGACCGCAGAATCGAAGAAAATGACCGCATCCTTAAAAATCTTTCTAAAAAATTAGGTGATTTAGGCAATCGATTGGGGGAATTTGTAGAACACATGGTGTCACCTGCGGTCGTTCGTTTGTTTCAGAACTTGGGGATCGAGGTGCATACCGTCTATCCTAATATTGAATCTCACCGTAACGGTGAAGGGATTGAAATTGACCTTCTGGTTGTGAATGATGGTGTTCTGGTCGCCGTGGAGTGCAAGAGTAAATTAACAGAAGAGCATGTCGCCGAGCACCTTGTCCGCATGGAAAAACTAAAACGATTGCTGCCTGAGTTCCGAAATCACCGGGCATTGGGTGCGGTGGCCGCGATGGTGATGAGTGAAGAAGTCAAGCGTTACGCGCACAGCCAAGGGCTTTACGTGCTTTATCAAAATGGCGAAACGATTGAAATCGGAACGCCTAGCAATTTTGCCCCTAAGGCGTGGTGAACATATTCAAAAAACTCTGCTACACTCCCACGCAATTTCAACCACCCAGAGGAGAATCACTGATGAACCACTCGTCACAACAAGGCTTCACCTTAATCGAACTCGTCGCCGTCATTGTGATTCTCGGCATTCTGGCAGCTACGGCGTTGCCGAAGTTTATCAACTTGGGCGCGGATGCTCGCATTGCGGTGGTCAAGGGTCTCGAAGGTTCAATGCGATCTACTAATGCCATGATTTATGCAAAATCATCTTCCCAGGGTACCCAGAGCGCGTCGGCAGCTAGTATTACGGTGGCGGGGGCAACTGTTTCAACCGCCTTTGGATTTGCGGGCAGTGGGGTTGAAATGACCAAACTGATGGATCTTTCTCCCGCTGCGGATTTCACCGTGGCTACGGGTCACATTCAACATGCACGCGCACAAACCCCTGCAAGTTGCCAAGTAGCCTATGCCGTAGCAACTGGGGCGAGTGCTCCTCCTGTTTATACATTGACCACTACGGCTTGTGACTGATTCAAAGATTTCCTGTTCTTCGTTGTATTTGAACAAAAGCGATTGCAATTGATTTGCATCGCTTATAAACGATGAGCAAAAGAAATTTTAGCTAAAAGTTCAGAAAGTATTTGTCGGGTCAGCGTCGGGGAATACCCTAGCTGGCCCATTTCTTTTTGAAAAGCACGGGCGAAAAATATCTTGCGAAGCAGTCCCATTTGTTGCGCTTGTTGGAATAAGACCCCTTCGGTCAAAAGCTGCACCAATGCGCGATGCCGTAACTCCGCAGGCTTCTTACCGGGTAAATCTTCCATGGAGGCGGGGTAACCTTTCGACATTTCTTGAGCAAGTTTTTTTGCTGCTTCCGTTACACCACCCAACAGCCATTTTTTTATTGCGGACATGAAGTTTTCCACCTTGTTTAGCAAAAAGACCGACACCTTAGCCGTGAATCTGAAGAAATGCAACGGGGAAGGAGACGCAGCGCAGGCTCAGATGATCGAACAACTGACGCAAAACGGGCTTTTGCAATTACAGACTGGGGAAACAGAATCGGCGATTCTTTCCTTCGCCCAAGCTGTCCGTTTGATGCCTCAACGTGCCGCCATACACAACAACTTAGGCGTGGCCCTAGGGGTGGCCGACGACTACGAAGCCGCCTTGAGGTGTTTTAATCGCGCATTGGAATACACCCCTGACAATGATCGATACCACCTCAATGCCGCGAACGCAGCCATTCAATTGCGCCGCCTTGATGAAGCACTCGCGCATCTTGACCGTCTTTCCGATACTGAAAAAACCTCACCGGAATCTTATTTTTTGAAAGGTCGCTTTTCGGAAATTCAAGGGGCATGGGGTGAAGCAGAGAGGCACTATCGGCAAGCGACGTTATTAGCCAAAGATAACTATGAGGCTCATTTGGCGTTAGCCAATGTGCTGCTTTTCCAAGGGCGAAACGTGGAAGCCGATGATTATTACCGGCAGGCTGAAATAATCGATCCTTCACAATGGCGACATCGTCAGAACACGGCGGCACACTGCTGGAAGCAAGGGAAAATAGAGGAAGCACGCACATTATTTGAGGCACTTCCTTACGATACTTCAGCATCGCTACGGGCCAATCGCGCACTCACCCTGTTAGCTTGCGGAGATTACGAACAGGGATGGGCCGCTTTTGAGGCTCGCCTTGAACAGGAAGGCCCGTTGAAGGCATTTCTGGAACATAACCTTTTGATTGGTGATCGTTGGCAGGGAGAATCGCTTGAAGGTCAGTCGGTACTGCTTTGGGGCGAGCAGGGGTTGGGGGATCAAATTCAATTTGTTCGTTATCTTCCGCAGGTGGCCGCCAGAAAGCCGGCAGAAATCATTCTGTATTGCAGCCATCCTCTATTTTCCCTGTTTGAACCGCTCAAAGACACGGGCATTCCCCTACATATGGCCCCGATCAACGAACCGCCGCCTCCCTTTGATGTCTACTGCCCTCTGCTTTCTTTACCTGCAATTTTCGGTACTCGTCTCGATAATCTTCCTGCTGAAATCCCCTACCTCTTTGCAGAATCTGAAAAAACAGAAATATGGCGCACACGGCTAGAACATTTGAATGGATTGAAAGTAGGTCTTGTTTGGAGCGGCAACCTGCATCGCCACGACAAAATGACGGAATGGAATTTTGCAACGCGCAGCATGACGTTGGCTGATTTTGAACCGCTCTGGGAAGTGCAGGGCGTTAACTTCATCAGCCTTCAAAAAGGCGAAGCGGTGGAGCAGGCACGCACCTGGCATTTACCACTCACCGATTTGACGGAAGACCTGCATGATTTTTCTGACACGGCGGCTTTGGTGATGAATCTTGATCTTGTCATCAGCGTTGACACTTCAGTGGTTCATCTAACGGGCGCACTGGGTAAGCCTATTTGGGTGCTTCATCGGCTAGGCGGTTGCTGGCGTTGGTTGCTGGATCGCAGCGATTCACCCTGGTATCCCACTGCACAAATATTCCGACAGGAGATTAAGGGAGAATGGGGCAAGGTGATTGAGGAAATTCAATCTGAATTGCGAGCTTATCGGATTACGTGTAGTCTGCCAGACGGTTGCAGCGTTACTTCGTAACTACTCAGGTCAGCATCAATCTCACTCCCCTTTCAGGGGAGGGTTAGGGTGGGGATGGGGTAAAAGTTGCGCGACATTTGTAACTGATTGAATTTACTTGAATCACAATTTCCCCATCCCCCTCCCAACCTCCCCCTTGAAGGGGGAGGAGTAAGAGGCTCCGACTTGAGTGCAAACGTTAGCCCTTCAAGGGGAGGGTTGGGGAGGGGAGGGGGTATGTCTTTCACCCTAGAGTTCAAATCGTTTGATTAGGGTGCGCAATTCATCCACTTCTTTCATCACCCCCGTCGTGGATTGGCGGGCACTTTGGGTATCGAGGTTGTTTTCTGCGACCAATTGAGACAGTTGCTCCACGTTATGGGCCATTTCTTGAGTGGCGACAGATTGTTGTGAAGTGGCGGCGGCAATTTGTTGCGCCATATCGGTCACTTCATTCGTCGCGGTCATAATCTTGAAGATGGTATCGCTGGTGGCGGTGATGCTGGCGATGCTGGCATCGACTTCGTGGCCCGCCTGTTCAATGGATTCAACCGCACTTTTCGAGATGGATTGAATGTCGGCCACCATGTTGGAAATATCGGTCGTCGACAAAGCCGTTCGTTCGGCCAACTTGCGCACTTCATCGGCGACCACCGCAAAACCGCGTCCGGCTTCACCGGCGCGGGCGGCTTCGATGGCCGCATTAAGGGCCAAGAGATTGGTTTGATCGGCAATTTCTTTGATGACATGACTCATGGCATCCACACGGGCCACCGAGGTTGTAATCTCTCTGATCGTCTTGGAGGACATCTCTACGCCATGCACCACCTTGCCGATGCTGCCCATGCTCTCGACCATTTGCTGATTGCTGATGCGCACAATATCTTGCGCGGTGACGGCGGCGTCTACCGTGGTTTTCGCATTGGCGGCCACTTCTGCAATGGACTGGCTGGTTTCCTCTGTTTCGACCGCGACATCCCGCGCCCGATCCAGTTGTTGATCTGAGCGTAGCGTGACCTGCTCAATGTTGACTTGAAGTGTGCCGCAGTAGCCGCTGATACGCGCCGAGGATTGAGCGATTCCCGTCATGGCCTCGCGTAATCCTTGCTGCATTTTGGCCAGCGCATTGAAGCATTGCCCGATTTCGTTGTCATGACCTTCGGGGATGGCGTTGTTGAGCTTACCCTGTGCGATATGGTCGAATTGACTGGCCATTTGCCGGAGCGGGGTCACAATGGAACGTATCAAAAATACGCCCGCGAGGAAGGCGAGTAGCACGCCTAGCACCGTACCGCCGACGGCCAAGGCCCGCACGAATTCATAGCGTGACAGAGAATGTTCATATTCTTCGCGCGCTGTTCGGAGCGTGACCGTGAGCAGGGTGTCCGCAATGCCACTGGCCTCCACATAGAGAGGATTCACTTTGGACAGCAAAATTTCATTGGTTTTGTTGAAGTCGCCCTGATTGACCGCTTCCATGGCCGCCTGAAGACCTTCCGTGACATAACGAGCGCGTGCAGCGGCGTATTTATCGGCCAACGCACGTTCTTCAGGAACCAGATTGCGTGCGTTGTAGTCTTTCCATAACGCGGTGATTTCATCCCGATTTTTACTGATCGTTTCGGTATGTTTGGAGAGCGGATGGTCGTGCGCCTTGGCAAAAGCATGGGTGGGGTCGTGTTGCAGGCTCAACATGATTTGGACACGATTGTCATTCATCAATCGCACGACATGGCTCAATATCACCGCCGGTTCTAACCGGTCGCGATAAGTGGCTTCCAGCGAAGCGTGCGTAACGGCAATGCCGCCAATGCCGACGGCCCCTCCGCCCGCCATCATAAGGGCCATGAACCCCAAAACAAGGGCCAGAAGCGTCTTAATGCTGAGGTGATTCATGTTTTTTATTCCCAAGGCTAGTTATTTATTAATAGTTGCGAAAGCTCTTGCACCCATCCCCCTCCCAACCTCCCCCTTGAAGGGGGAGGAGTATCTCTCCCTCCCCTTCAAGGGGGAGGAGTATCTCTCCCTCCCCTTCAAGGGGGAGGAGTATCTCTCCCTCCCCTTCAAGGGAGAGGAGCATCTCTCCCTCCCCTTCAAGGGGGAGGAGCATTTCTCCCTCCCCTTCAAGGGGGAGGAGCATCT
>JAUYFZ010000019.1 GCA_030689585.1 Rhodocyclaceae bacterium
TTGAAGATCAATCCGATGCCAGGAAAGAGATGCAAAAAGATCATTTGAGGTCGAAATTCACGAAAAAATTCACCCCAAAAAACTAGTACGCGCTAATTTGTTGATTTGTAATGCAAATTTATGGGGGTTGTTAAACTTGGGCTAAAAAGGTATTAGTACCATCGTAGTTATTTTTGTTTCCAAGTGATTTGATCTTACTGTAGTCAATCTGAACAACGTCGAACAGAATCACCGTTTTTGGGGAAGCAGTAAACGCGACACCCATGCCATAGGTGGCTGGAATGTCGAAGCCGCCTTGTTCGGCGAACAGGTATTTATATTTATCCAACTTTTTCATGCTGGTTTTTGGTTGATAAAACGCACCCATCGAGAAATCTTTGGTCAATTGTCCTGTCCAACCTAGTTTTAGTCCGATACCTGTTGAGGTGTCTTTGCCATGATTGCCAGGATCGAAGGCATTACCGGGAGTAAATCCTTTGAAATCTCCCAATCCGCCTGCTTCGAACGTTTGATATACGATATTCATGCTCAGTGCGATGGTATGTTGATCGTTGAGTTTTTTGGCAATCGTGGGAGCAATGAAAAGCTGTTCAAGATTCGACGTGGTTTTTCTGGAAGCACCAAAATAACCGGCATTGTCGTACATGGATCTGCCGTAATCTGTATTCATACCACCGTTGCCATACACCGCGATACCGTAAGACAATGCGTTATCCCCGTGTTTTACATAGGCAAATTCAGGGATCACGAAGGTTCGTGTTTCATTGCCGTCCTGTTCACCGCTTTTATTGACGCGTCGATCCGGTGCAAACAAACTACCACCAATCGAACCGCCTGCCTGGGCTTGGGTTAAGGTGGCTGGATTGGCTCCGATACCGAAACCGTCTTCGGCGTAGGCGATGCCTGCACCGCCCATGGCTTTGGCTTTGATACCGACACCGGTGGCGAAGTAGCCGTTGGTGGCGAAAACTGGTAGTGATAGACCGACCAGCGCGAGTGATACGGTGAGTTTCTTCAGCTTCATGGGACCTTCCTCCTGATGAATGACTTGAAATGAAATGAAATTTTGTCCAACCGTGAGACGCAACTACGCGAGGTTTTATTCCCCGTCTTTTAACTTCCCATCGTTATACGTACAAACAAACATCTGACTGCTGGGCGACCGGTAAAAAAGACGCGGCACCGACATAATCCAAATCGTTAATAAAATCGTCGTGCGAAAATCCGAACAGCTCGACGGTCATTTGGCAGACGGAGAATTTGACTCCGGCTTCTTGGGAGAGTTCGCGTAACTCTTCGATGCTGGCGACTCCGTTGTTCTTGATGGTTTGCTGCATCAGTTTGGTGGCGACAGTTTCAAAGCCGGGGATGCCCGCTTGAATAATGTTCGGAATGTTCCAGTTGATGCCACGGAACCAGTCTGGACCGAAGGGCATTTTCATCGGCATACCCGGGTTGCCCAGCGGGCTGACTTTCAGGTCGGAGATATCCTTCTTGAGGAGTTGCAGGCCATAGAAAGTGAAGAAGATGGTGACATCCCAGCCCAAGGCGGCGGCCGTGGAAGCCAGAATGAAGGGGGGGTAGGCCCAGTCGAGCGTGCCTTTGGTTGCGATGATGGACATCGAGGGAGTTTTTGACTCCTGAAGCTCCTGTAATTTTTTTGGAAGCAGTTCATCCAACCGCTTGTTGATGAGTTCGTCGAGTTCGGCAGTGTCCATGATTAGTAAGGTAGAAGGTAATTGTGTGCTTATATGAAGAAGGCAGAAAAAGCATCTTGCGATGCTTTTCAGTAAAAGGCACCTTGCGATGCCTTTCGAGTGTTACTTGCGCTTGATGTAGTACTCGAACTCTTTATTGTTTTCGGCTGAAGAGAGTAGTTCGTTGCCGGTTTGTTTGGCGAAGGCCTGGAAGTCCTTCACGGAGCCGGGGTCGGTGGCAAAAATGCGCAGCACCTGACCCGATGTCATGTCCGTTAGTGCTTTCTTGGCACGGAGAATAGGGAGCGGGCAGTTAAGACCACGGGCATCCAGTTCTTTGTCAAAGTTCATATCATTCCCTTATAAAAATTGGTGGGTGAGAAAATCGTCACGCGGACGAATGGTATGCCGAGGTTCCGGCGGATGCAATACCCTACGATCAGACTTAAGCCTCATTTTGAATCAAAATTTCTAATGCAGACATCCGAACCAAGTGCTGGAATCTTCCGGGTAGCGAGCGATGGCTTCTAGACATTGAGCACGCCAGGGATGCGTGGGGGGGGCGGTCGGAGCTGGGTTGATTCCGAAGTTGTGGGCGATGTTGTCGGCAAATATCCTTTGTGCCGGCTTGTTTAAAAGCGGTTTTAGTCGGTTTAATTTTTCCAGAATGGAGAGGCGACGTGTGTGGTATCGCGCTTGCATGTCCACCGTCACGGCCTCTAGTGTTTCCGCGAGAGTCGTTTCACTGAAAGGTAGATCAGGAAAGCCTTGGGCGGTGAGCCGTTCGAGGGTAAACAACATGACATCGCCTTGAAACTGTCGCTCAAATTCGTTGCTCATGTCGATGAGCGTGCCGGTCGTTTCAATGCCGGGACGGAATCCGGATTGCACTTCTGTATCGAGCGTTCGGCGATGCAGCATCGGCAGGTTGGCGGAGACAAAACGAGGCCCGATTTGCGCACGGATCAAGCGTCCCAGTGTTGGGCCGGACATACGAAGACGTAAAGGCGCGAAGGGAAGAAAGTATTTTAAGGCGGCGGGGCGGAAAACATAATTGCCTGCGTAGACGGTTCTCGCAGGTTGAAGCGTGGGGTCGTTGTCCTGGTAGTAGGTGATCCGGGTCGGGTGTTCGCCATGAAAGAAACCCGCCAGTTTTTCTGAAAAATGGGCCACACACTCTCCTACGGTATGTGGGCCTTTCAGGGGGCAGCGGTAATGCCACTCACGTCGACTTAGCTTGAATCCGAACAGGTCCGCCATGTCGTGATAGGCCGCATCGCCCCCTTCAGGGATTTGCGCTAGGTGGTAGGGACAGGGATCGTGAGGTTGATAGGCATTGGTTTGCTGAAGAAAATCAATGACATCATCAAGGAAGTTTCCGGTCATGACCGCAGGGGATACGGGAGGGTCTCCCACTACTTTGCCCGTGAGTACCTGCACGTCCGTGGTGGAAAATATCTCGTCCAGACGGTGAAAGTAATCCACGGAAAAGCATTCCTGATCGCCTTCTTCGGTGGCGATTTTGACTTTGAATTCCTGATCGCTGTCGATTGACCAGAGGAGGGTGTTCTCCGGCAGCGTTTCCTGAGCGAGTTTGAGGTAGGCAAGATTGCGGGCTACCCCCTGTCCTTTATGGCCGTTGTGGGTGGGATTTCCAATGATTCTGTTCAGTTGCCCCCGGGTAGAGGTGATGAGATCGAACTGTTCGTCGGCACAGAAATGAGTGACGTCCAACCCCTTCTGACTCATGATCTGCGCCAGTTGGCGATGCGCATGGATGTGGGCGGGGTTCGTGCTGTCTTCAACGATAAACAGGCGAAGGTGAGAAGGAGGGACATCAAAAAGACGGCAGTGTTCGAGCAGGCTGTCGAAGCAATTTTTGAGATGCTGTGGTCGATCAGCCACCGGGATGATGATGATGAAATGATGTTTCATCTGTCGGATCGATATCCGGGAAAAAGATTCTTGTCCCAAGGAATCTCGATAAGGTTGATCGCATGAATGAGATCCGCTTCTTCGAACAGTCGGCTCACATCGGCGGTCGATTCAATCCGGTAATGCGGAATGCCGAAGGCGCGGGCGAGTAACGCGAAATCCGGATTGATGAAATCGCAATCGATATGGCGGCCTTCGTAGAGTTGAAATTGATTCTTGCGGATTAACCCCAGCGTGCCGTTGTTAATCATCAGAACGTTAATCGGAATGCGGTAGTTCACGGCGGTCATGAGTTCCATCCCGCACATCTGAAAACCACCATCGCCCAGGATGGCGAATGTGGGAACATCGCGAGCCAGACGTGCACCAAGTGCGGCTGGAATCGCATGGCCTAGCGAGGAAATACCCGCATTCGGAAAGTAGCGATGGCGGGGGGAGGCGAAAAAATGCGTTTGTGCCAGCAAAATGTTGTCATCAATGACTTGCGTGCCTTGCGGAAATCGTTGCGTCAGTTGCGTGAAGAATTGTTCGATCCATTCGAAATGTGCCCCGATGAGACGAGGAGGCGACGTGAGATTGGCCTTGGGGGGCATGTTGTCACGAACCAGCCGGGCCAGAAGGCGGTCCAGCACGGCAGAAACATCGTGACAGAGCGACAGGTTGGCCGTGAAATTCCGCCCCAATCGGGTCGGATCGTGATCGATTTGAGCAATTTTTTTGCCGGAAAGGAGTGCGTTATTCCATAAGTGGCTGGTCCGCTCGTTGAAGCTGGCCCCGAGAAAAACGAGCGCGTCTGCTTGTTCAGCAAGGGTGTGAAATGCCCGGCCATCCGAGGTGATGCCCAAACACCCCAAGGATTGCGGAGCATCATCCGGCAGGCAGCCCTTGCCTTTGAGGGTGGTAGCAACCGGCAGATTGAAGCGATGCGTGAGTTCATTCAAAACGGTGTGTGCGCCCTGGCATCCCTGACCGGCGATGAGCACGGGGGCACGGGCCTGTTCGATGAAGTTCGCCCATGCCCAGATGTCTGGATGCGAAGGGGGGGGAGGAGGGGAGGGGGGCAAGAAAATGCGGTCAAGCAAGGCATCATCAACGGTCATCTTTTGGATGTCGTAAGGGAGCACCAGACAAACGGGGCCGCTGTGGGGGGCTTGCAAAATGCGAACCGTCTGTTGAAGGGCCGTGGCTAGATCGTCCGGCCGATCAATACGACAGTGATAGCGCGTGATGCCAGAGAGCATGGCAGAAAGATCGAAGCTGCCGCCTTGCCCTGAACCTTCCTGCAAACCGCCCTTGCCGAATATCCAGGTGGATGTTTCCCCCGTGATGGCCAACATCGGCAGATTGTCTGCATACGCATTGGCTAACCCGGTGGCAAGGTTGGTGGCCCCCGGCCCGGCGGTGGTGATGCAGGCGGCAATGCCTCCGCCCGCGCGATAAAACCCGCTGGACATGAAACTCGCTCCTTGTTCGTGTTTGACGAGAAAGGTGCGAATAGACGAGGAACGTAACTGGTCATAAACGGG
This sequence comes from Rhodocyclaceae bacterium, assembly GCA_030689585.1. Lineage (GTDB taxonomy): Bacteria > Pseudomonadota > Gammaproteobacteria > Burkholderiales > Rhodocyclaceae > Nitricoxidivorans. The sequence continues at coordinate 5,159 of JAUYFZ010000019.1, forward strand.
CAGGATATGTGCCCCTGGCATCCCGAAAACGCAGGTGATTTTCAGGCGTTCCATGAAACGGACGATTAATTCTGCAATAGTTATTTTCATTTTTTGGTGGTTGCTGTTATATAATCCTCCCTCTTCATGCGCCCGTAGCTCATCTGGATAGAGTACTTGGCTACGAACCAAGGGGTAGGGAGTTCGAATCTCTCCGGGCGCACCAAGTTTCCCATAATGTGGCATTTCGTAGATAGAGAAATAATTTGTTCATGCGATTCTTTCTGACAATTCTCTTGGCGGTCGTGCTCTCACTCAATGCTGCTTATGCGATGACTGCGGGGGTATGCGATGCGTTGGAGCATACGCAAAACCATGGGGCACATTTAGGTCATCACAATCACGATCACGATGATCCCCCCGCTGATTCCGATCAAACTTATCCGTTGCCTCCTGCAGCCAGCGACCATCATCATGGTCACGGGCATCCCGTTTTTTCCGCGTTGCTATCTGACACTTTTAATGTAGTGTCGTTGACGGGACGCCATGTTTATGGCGCGCTTTCCCACTGCGATTTTGTTTCAGCCCCCCATCTCCGACTCGACCGTCCGCCAAACGCTGTGCTCGCTTGAGCCGACGGGACGTTTGAATGTCTGGTAATACGCCACGCATGAACCTTTGAGAAGCGCTAGGTTCCGTGGTGTCCCGTCGAAATCCCACTATTTTTTGAGGATTTTTCGATGATTCACTTTCTATATTGTTTGATCTTAAGTCTGTGTGCGGGCTCCGTATTGGCGGGCACAGGTCTTAACGAAACCGAGGCACTGCGTCTTGCTTTGTCTCGTCCAGAATTTTCTGATCTGTTGCAGGCTCGCGTCAGCGAAGCCGAGGCGGATGTGTTAGCCGTTAGTCTTTGGGCCAATCCGACGTTGGAAACCGCCCGCGATAAAACGGGGGTTACACGCGAGATAAGTTGGAAATTGATGCAACCGCTCGACTTTTCTGGGCGGCGCGGTTTGCGCGAAGAGGCAGCTCGTCATCGTGTCCGCGCCACTGAATCGGATAATCGCGCCCGAAAAAATGACCGTGCTGTTGAATTGCGTCGTGCTTTTCATGAATTACTGCGTCAGCAAGCGATATTGCGTGCGGTTGGCAACTGGACGACGCGTTTTACGGCTATTGGTGAAGTGGTGAATAAACTTGCTCGTGCGGGCGAGGTAGCCGGTTACGATCGCCGTCGTCTGGCACGCGAACAACGCACCGCAGAGGCGAAACTGGCCGAAACACAGGCCGATCTGGAACGTCATCGCGCCCGATTATCGGCACTCATCGGTCGCGATGTGGGCGAAGGTATTGAAGGTCGTCTGATTCCAGATATGCCGCCGACCCTGCTAGGCTTGCGGGAACGTTTGGCCGTGCGCCCCGACTTAAACGCGCTTTCAGCGCGTGTTGATGCTGCCCAAGCGGATCATGCGGCTACGCAACACAATCTGCCGGAGGTGAGCGTAGGTGTGGGAGGTAAGCGCGTAGACGATGGCACACAGCGCAACAACGGCAACCAGATCATGCTGTCGTTCGCCCTGCCGATCTTTGAGCGTCAACAAGCGGGGAACCAGCGCAGTGTCGCGCAGGCCATGGCGGCACGCGCCGAACTTGATCTGGCACGACAGCAGACAGAAGGTGAGCTTGCCGGATTACATCGGCAACTGACGCAACTCATCATTACCGCCGAACATTACCGCAGTGATGCGGTTGCTCCTTCGCTCGATCTTGTTCGTATCGCTGAAGCGGCCTATCGTGCAGGCGAATCGACCATTCTCGAACTACTCGATGCCTACAAGGGTGTACTCGAAGCCGAAACCACAGCTTTGGACCTTGAATGGAAAGCACGCGAAGTCCGCATCGAACTCGACCAATTGACAGGAAACCATCCCCAATGAACGTCCTACCACTCATTACTTTCTTCCTCGTATTACTGCTTGTCGGTTGCGGCGACAAAACGGCTCCAGTTACCGACCCTCACGACGAAGCGGGCGCGAAAATCACCCATTTCAGCGAAAAAACAGAACTCTTCGTTGAATTTCCTACGCTGATCGTGGGTCAGGAAGTGACTTTCGTTGCGCATTTCACGCAACTCGTCGACTTCAAGCCGATCAATCAGGGCAAGCTCACCGTTCTTTTCTCCGGTGGTAACGCGCCCGACGAGCGTTTCATGGTCGACGCGCCGACAGTGCCGGGTATCTTCAAGCCCAGTGTGACACCCAAGGTGGCGGGTGAGCGTGAATTGACGTTGATCGTTGAATCGCCCCTGGGCACGTTGGGCACCTTGACGCATGCCTTGGGCTTGGTGAACGTATTTCTCGATGCAAAAGCGTCAGCGGCGTATCGTGCTGAACAAGAGGCGATATCAGAAGATTCTGGTATTCCTTTCAGCAAGGAACAGCAATGGAAGATCGACTTTGCAACGACAGAAGCGATCAAGGGTCTCGCTCGTCCTTCTGTGGCGGCCACTGCCACGATCAAGGCGCATCCCGATGGTGAGGCGAAAATCTTTGCTCCTGCGACAGGCTTGCTACGCGCCACGGGAAACTTTCCTCGCGTCGGTCAAGCGGTGAAAAAAGGGCAGGTGCTGGCTTGGTTAGCCCCTCGTCTGGGTGGAGAAACCGATCAGGCGACGCTTGAAGCCGGTGCGGGCAAGGCACGCATCGCCCTCGATCAGGCGAGGCAGACACGCGAACGTATGGAATTGTTGTTCAAGGAGGAGGCGGTTCCTGAAAAACGTCTGACCGAAGCGCGTGCCAATGAAGCGATGGCGCAAGCCGAATCCCAAGCAGCACAGGGGCGTGCGGGACAGTTGGGCGGCAGTGGAGGAGGCATCGCCTTGCGCGCCCCCATTGACGGTCTTGTGGCCGATGTGTCGATTTCCGCCGGTGCCTTTGTAACCGAAGGAACTTCGTTATTTCATATCGCCAACACTACCCGTCTTTGGCTGGAAGCGAGGGTGCCGGAAAGCGAGGTAGGGCGGCTGAAAACACCGACGGGGGCTGCTTTTATGGTGGATGGTTTTACCAGTTCCTTTGTGATTGAACCGGGCAAAAACGGCAAGTTGATCGGCGTGGGGGGCGCAGTGGATGCGTCGACGCGTACCGTGCCAGTGATTTTTGAGTTTTCCAATACAGGGGGAGTTCTCCGGCTGGGCATGACGGCCAAGGCGCAAATATTTGCAGACGCAGATCAGGAATTTATTTTGATTCCTGCCAGTGCTGTGCAGGATGAAAGCGGCACTCAGGTCGTCTACGTGCAAACAGGGGGTGAATCCTTTGAACGTCGCATCGTGCAAACCGGCATTCGCGATGGCGACCGGATGACCATTATCGCCGGCATTGAACAGGGGCAGCGAGTGGTCAATCGGGGCGGCTATTTGATTCGTCTGTCAATGTCCAAGGCCGGCCCTGCTGGTCATGCACACTAAGGAACCCTCATCATGATCGGACATATTATTCAGTGGTCGTTGGGCAACCGGTTGTTCGTTGTGGCAGGGGCCGTGCTCTTGCTCGTTTGGGGCAGTTTTGAAACCACACGCACACCGGTGGATGTTTTTCCTGACCTCACCGCGCCCTCCGTTACCGTGGTGACAGAAGCCGAAGGCATGGCGCCGGCTGATATGGAAGGACTCGTCACCTTTCCTATTGAAACGGCTTTGAACGGTGCGCCCGGCGTGCGGCGCGTGCGCTCTTCAACCAAGATTGGTTTATCGGTCATCACCGTTGAATTCGCCTGGGGTACAGATGCTTATCTGGCTCGTCAGATCGTTGCCGAGAAACTGCAATTGGCGAAGGCTGTCTTGCCGCCGGGCATTGATGCGCCGGTGATGGCTCCGGCGGCTTCCATCATGGGCGAGATTATGTTCATCGCGCTCACCTCAGAAAAAGCGGGGATGCATTCAACAGTGACGCTCAAAAACACGGCGGATTACCTGCTGCGAAAACGTTTGCTGGCCGTGCCGGGCGTTGCCGAGGTGTTACCCATCGGCGGCGATTTGCAACAGTTTCAAGTGACGCTGAAACCGGAACGACTGGCGGCCTACGGACTGACTCTCGATGAAGTGGTGAAGGCGGTCGAAGGGTCGAATCGCAATGCGGCAGCGGGTTTTTATACCGAAAACGGTCAGGAGTACCTGATTCAAGGCATCGGACGAGTCCGCACGCCGGAGGATATTGCCGAGGCGGTCGTTGCGGTGAAGAACGGACAACCCGTGCTGATCCGGCATATCGCCGAGGTGGCGTTGGGCACCGCTGTCGTGCGTGGTGTGGGTTCAACCAACGGGAAACCCGCCGTCGTGCTGGGCATTCAACGGCAACCTTCCGCCAACACACTGGCATTGACCCGCGTACTGGATCGCACATTAGCCGACATTCAAAACTCGTTACCAGCGGGCATGAAGATTGAGACACGGTTATTCCGTCAAGCCGATTTCATCGAAACTTCAATTGAGAACCTGCTGGCCGCACTACGCGATGGGGCTATTTTGGTCATCGCCATCGTGTTTGCCTTTCTGCTTTCGGTGCGTTCAACGGCGATCACTCTGGTTGCTTTGCCTTTGTCGTTAGTCGCCACGATCCTAGCGATGAAGGCATTCGGGGCGACGATCAACACGATGACGCTAGGCGGCATCGCCATTGCACTAGGGGCATTGGTCGATGATGCAATTATTGTTGTGGAAAACATTGTTCGTCGTCTGCGTCAAAACCACGACAAGGCGGAAACGCAGCGGGAATCGATTCTGCATGTCGTCTTTTTGGCGACGAAAGAAATTCAGGGGTCTATCGTTTTCGCCACCCTCATCATCATGCTTGTCTTTGTGCCACTGTTCTTTCTGTCGGGGGTCGAAGGCCGGTTGATGGTTCCGCTGGGGTTGGCTTACGTGATCTCGTTGTTTGCCTCGTTACTTGTTTCCATCACCGTAACCCCTGTGCTGGCTTCGATGTTTCTCGGCCATTCAAAGGAAGTGGAAGGGCATCGTGAACCGCGCTTTGTTACTGCGTTGCGTGTGGTCTACCGGCGCAACCTAGATGCCACACTGACGCGCTGGCAGGCTATTTCTGTGGTCAGTGGAGCAATGCTGGCCGTCGCCTTAATTGGTCTGGGCGTGGCGGGACAGGCTTTTTTGCCTGATTTCAACGAGGGCACGCTGACGGTGGGGGCGGAAACATTACCTGGCACCGCGCTGGTTGAATCGGCGAAGCTCGGACAGATGATCGAAGAAGTGCTGCTCTCGCATCCCGAAGTGATTGCCACGGCACGTCGAACGGGCCGCTCGCCGCTCGATCCACACGCGCTCGATGTGCATCACTCGGAAATCGAAGTGACGTTGAAAATGGGTCGGCGTAGCAAGGAAACCTTTCTTGCCGCGCTACGAGAAGACTTTTCCAGATTACCCGGGGTGCAGGTGGTCGTTGGTCAACCGATTTCGCATCGCATCGACCACATGCTTTCAGGCACTCGTGCCAATATCGCGGTGAAGATTTTTGGGACTGATCTGGCTGAACTGCGTCGTCTCGCCGAACAGGTCAAAGTAGTGATGCAACAGGTGCCAGGAGCCGTCGATGTGCAGCCGGAGCAGCAAACGGACATTCCCTTCATCACCTTGAAGTATCGACGTGATGCGCTGGCGCGGCACGGTTTGTCGGCAGCGGAGTTGTCGGAAAGCATCGAGGCAGCTTTCAGCGGTATTCAGGTTGGAAAGGTGGTGCAAGGTCAGGCGACTTTTGACCTCGTAGTGCGCTACGACCCTACTGTGCGCGACAATCTCGACACGATTCGTGCGACGCTGGTAACCACTCCCACAGGCGCACGTTTACCGCTGGCTGCGTTAGCCGACATTCAAAATGACCGTGGACCGTATTTCATCAACCGTGAAAACGTGCAGCGCAAGATCGTTGTCATGGCCAACGTGGCTGGACGTGATCTGAAGAGTGTGGTCGAAGAAATGCAAGGTAAGGTGGCGCAGGAGGTCAAGCTGCCGACGGGTTACCACCTTGAATTTGGTGGACAGTTCGAATCAGCCGCAGAAGCCTCGCGCATCCTGCTGCTATTGGGTTCTGCTGTAGTCGTTGGCATCTTTTTATTGCTTTTCCTCGCCTTCCATTCCGTGCGCGATGCGTTCATTGTCATGCTCAATCTGCCTTTGGCGATCATCGGTGGGGTAGTAGGTGTTTATCTTGCGGGAGGCGTGGTAACGATTGCCTCGATCATTGGGTTCATCACGCTGTTTGGCATTGCCACGCGCAATGGGGTGATGATGATTGCGCACATTCATCATTTGATCGAACAGGATGAGGCCAAAGATGCGTTTGAGGCGGTACGACGTGGAGCAGAAGAGCGGCTGATTCCGATTCTGATGACGGCGTTGGCGGCGGGGCTGGCACTGGTTCCGTTGGTGTTATCTGGGGGGCAACCCGGTTCTGAAATTCAGGCTCCGATGGCCGTGGTCATTCTGTGCGGACTCTTGACTTCCACGGTGCTCAACATGATTGTCGTCCCGGCTTTGTACCTTCGCTTTGGTTCCGCCGCGACTATTTGTCGCAGTTCCCGCACTGGTTACTGATATATCCTTCAGGCAGAGGAAGTATTCGACTGAAGGATCATCAACGTGACATTTTTCCGAAAAGTGTTGTTACTGTTAGCCATTGCGGGTCTGGGAATTGGGTGTGTCTATTTTTACAAAACCCAACAACCCGTTGTGGATATTGCCGCCCCGCCTACTCAAGGGGGATTCACATTGCGTTCGTCTGCCGGGCCGGTTTCGTTGGCTGATTTTCGCGGGAAGGTGGTGCTGTTGTACTTTGGTTATACCTTCTGCCCAGATATTTGCCCGACCAATCTGGCCGCCATTACCCAGGCATTGACCTTGCTAACCCCGGAAGAAGTTGCTCGTGTGCGCGTCGTGTTTGTATCGGTCGACCCGGAACGGGATACGCCGACGCGGTTGGCAGAATATGTCGCGTTTTTTCATCCCGCCATGGTGGGGGTGACGGGTACACCGGAAGAAGTCGCCGATGTAGCCAAGCGTTACGGGGCTGTTTATGCACGTCAACCCTCACCGCCGGGAGAATCCTGGTATGCGGTAGATCATTCGGCTTCCACGTACCTCATCGCCCCCGATGGACGGCAAGCCGCCACATTGCCCCACGACCCGCCTCCTAGCGAGATCGTGAAGCAAATTCGTCGTGCCCTTTAACCTCAACCAAGGAGTTTCACCATGATTCGACCATCAATGCTTCTCACTGCCCTTTTGATCGCGGGTAATGTTTTTGCCGCCGGTTCTGCCGATAGCGTGACCATCACCGATCCGTGGATACGTCAATCCCCCGCTGTTGCCCAGGCAGCCGGTGCTTTTATGATTATTAAGAACACGGGGGCCAAGGAGGTGAAGATCACCAAAGCCGACAATCCGGCTTCCAAAGTGACTGAATTGCACAATCATTTCAATGAAGGTGGCGTGATGAAAATGCGTGCGATTCCATCCCTCGACATCAAAGCCGGTGGCGAGGCCATTTTGAAACCCGGTAGCCTGCATGTGATGTTGATCGGCTTAAAAGCACCGCTGGAAGTGGGTAAGGTTATCCCCATCACTCTGACGTTCGACGATGGGAGCAACAAGATCATCGAAGCCACGGTAAAACCCGCCATGCCCCCCCCTGCCGCCATGCCTGCTGCCGGACATGAGATGCACAAGCATTAACGAATGGTAACTACTCAGGTCCGGTCGGAACACAGCTCTCCTCCCCCTCCAGGGGGGTGGCGGGGAGGGGGATGGGGGGAAGAATTCCGCGTAAAACCCCATCCCCACCCCAGCCCTCCCCTTGAAGGGGAGGGAGATTAACACCGACCTGAGTAGT
>JAUYFZ010000046.1 GCA_030689585.1 Rhodocyclaceae bacterium
CCCTTCGCCCCCCTCTCGGGGGGTTCTTATCAGCTCGCTACGCTCGTTTGATACGGGGTACTCCGAACTGTTTTTTTCAGGTTGTCTGGTTATTTCACGTTAACGCGAACGTGTTTTCCCTGCTCGAGCCGGCAAATGGCAAAGACCACAGACATACGCTTTGGTGGGATCAAAAGCGTGGCTCACGAATTCACCGCCGCACTCGTGGCAGGTGGCGAGTTGCAGCATCTTGGCATCGAAAAAACGAATCATCGTCCAGGCCCTCGTGAGCGACAGGACAGCCTCCATATCGGTATGGGTCACCTTGTCGAGGTACATGCGGTAGGACTTGATGATGAGTTCCAGCCCTGAAAGGCTTGTGTGCCGTTGAAAGAATCGCATATAGGCCATGAACAGGGAGGCATGAATGTTGGGTTGCCAGGTCATGAACCATTCGGTTGAAAAGGGCAGCATGCCTTTAGGGGGCGATACGCCTTTGATTTCCTTGTAGAGTTTTAACAGTCGCTCGCGGGACAATTTTGTTTCTGCCTCAAGCAATTGCAACCGTGCACCCATATGAATCAGGTCGGCGGCCAGACGAATGTCTCTCGCTTCCGCGATGATGGATTTATTGCGCATGAAAACCTCCAGCGGACGAAACTTAAGCGACGGCTTCGATGGGTTTACCTGCGGCCAGAATCGCCGCGTGGACGCGTCCAACTCCTCGGTCACGTTCGTGGTTGGTCAAGAGATCGAGCAGCAGAGTGTCTCTGAAGCGGAAGCTGCACAACAACACATCGGAGCTGGCCATTTTCAGCACTTGTCCTGGGGTCAGGCGTTCCAAGATGTCGGCAATCTCTTCGCTGATGCCCAGCCGGAAAATGGCGACCTCGCGATCAGCGCGGACCATGTTTTGCGACAGCATCAGGTAGGCAAGATTGACTTCCTTTATGTCGTTGTAGGTGTCAGTCGATTTCATCATGCACTCCTAGGGTTAAGCCATAAATTGACGGCTAGTGCATTGTCGACGAAGTTACGTCAAGAAAAGAATCAGTTAGACAGTGTTTTTATTGTAGACGTTGAGCATGAGCGCATGTAATAAAAACCTTTACAAAGGTTGCGTATCTTCTTGTTTCATATTGAGTTTTCGCATTTTTTCCCACAGGGTTTTCCGTGTGATGCCCAGTGTGCCAGCGGTGCGGGTCATGTGACCTTCGTTTTTATCGAGGGACATTTGAAGATAATCGCGTTCGCAGGCCATGAGATAGTCGCTCAAAGATTGGGAGGGGGTGATTTCCGAGGCGGTTGCTTCCAGACTGTCTCCAAAGAAGGCTTCTGCCGTGAGGTGGGGGCCGGGAGACAGGATGCAGGCGCGCTCGACGGCGTGTTTGAGTTCTCGCACATTGCCGGGCCACGCGTAGTTGAGGAGTGCCTGTTCTGTTCGGGAATCTAGGTATCGACGTTCGACGGGATGGGCTTGATTGAAGGTTTCGATGAAGTGACGCACGAACCAGCGAATATCGTCGGGCCGCTCTTTGAGAGGCGGGATGCGAAGATGAATGACGTGGATGCGGTAGTAAAGGTCTTCTCGAAATTGTTTGGCTTCCACCATCGCTTTTATATCTCGATGGGTCGCGCAGATCAAACGAAAATCCACGTGAATCAGGGTTTCTCCGCCTAGTCGTGTGAGGGTGTGCTCTTGCAGTACGCGGAGTAGTTTGACTTGCATGGACAGCGGCATTTCACCGATTTCATCTAGGAAAAGGACCCCGCCGTGGGCCATTTCGAAGACCCCGCGCTTTTGTTTCATGGCCCCCGTAAAGGCCCCCTTTTCGTAGCCGAACAACTCGGATTCCATCAGAGTTTCCGGGATGGCTGCGCAGTTGACTGCAATGAAGGGGGCCGTGGGGGTTGCGTAATGGTGAAATAATCGGGCGACATGTTCCTTGCCGACCCCCGAATCACCGGTCAGGAGCAGCGCGGCGGTGTGTTGTGCCAGCTTGGGCAAAGATTGTGCGATGCGGCGCATGGCGGAAGATACCCCCAAGGCATCGCTCGTTACGTCGTCGCTCGGCCCATAGGCTTTGGCCAATTCCTTAATCTTGGCGACCATGATTTCAGGATCAAACGGCTTGGTGACATAGTCTGCGGCCCCCCGTTTCAACAGTTCGACGGCACGGTCAATGCTGCCGTAGGCGGTCATAAATAAAAACGGAGGTAAGCGCGTGTCTTTGCCGATGAGGTCAAGGAAGAAATCTCCTCCGTTACCGTCGGGTAGGCGCATATCACTCACGATCAGGTTATAGCGATGGGTGTCGATATGCTGTGATGCCGCCTTCAAGGTTTGACACCAGTCGACTTCAAACCCTTCCAGTTGAAGGCGTTCGGCGAGAGATTCGCCCATGATCTCGTCGTCTTCAATCAGGCAGAGTCGTAACTTATTGGGTGACATAGGGAATCTCGATCGTGAAGGTGGTATTGCCAGGATCGCTTTCGACCAGAATGCCGCCGTCCAACTGACGAACGATCTGATAAACGATCCACAGACCCAGTCCGTGCCCCTTGCCGTCACCGACGAAGGGTTCGAACAACGTGGTCATCTGTTCTTCTGAA
>JAUYFZ010000052.1 GCA_030689585.1 Rhodocyclaceae bacterium
GCTTCGTGACCATGCGAGTTGAACTGAATTGACACGCCCCCTTCAGACCCAGAGCCGGATCGATCACTGCGTAAATAGGTAGTTGTCGCATGATATTCACATGCGGTGCTTTGGCATGGAAGGCTTCCAAGAAAGGGGTCAAATCCCTTTTGCCGATAAATTTTTCGATGATGCCACCGGCGAGGAACACTCCTCCCCGCGCAAGAATGGTCAGGGCCATATCGCCTGCAAAAGCACCGTAGGCAGACAGAAAAACGTCGATAGAGCACGGTGCGGTAATGTCAGCCGGCGCGAGTGTTTCGCCGGTCAGAATGCGATGAATCGTGGTGAAACCCGGCCCGGAAATCAACTGTCCGCAGGTGACCCGTCCGCCGGCGCCTTGTTCGGCGAGCAAGGTGGCGTGGATGCGCATTTGCGTTTCATTCTGAGGGGAAAATCCGGCATGTCCACCTTCTCCGGGAAGCACCCGCCAGCCTATTCCATCCGGTATAAGAATCGCCATCCCCAACCCCGTTCCTGCCCCAACCACCAGACGCGGGGCATGGGGCAAAGGGATTCCTTCCTGCAAAGTGATCAGAGAATCTGCCACCGTGACCCCTAGGGCGGCTGCGGCAAAATCGTTCACCAGCATCAAGGGCGGCAACCCAAATCGGGCCGACAGTGCCTCAACCTCCACCGTCCAAGGCAGATTCGTGATCCTGGCCGATTTTCCATCGTCCGCCACAGGACCGGCGACGGCCAGGCATCCTCCGGTGATTTTGTCGTTGAATGAGGCTAGGTAATCGGCCAGCACGGATTCAAAATCCGGGTAGTCCGCGCAGGTCAAATACCGCTCATGGAACAATGTCGTCGTGCCGGGGTCGGCCAAAGCGAATCGCGCATTCGTTCCGCCAATGTCTGCGCACAATTTCATACCGCCACCGGTGCGGAAATATGCGGATGCGGATCGTAGCCTTCCAGCGAGAAATCCTCGAACCGGAAGGCAAACAGGTCACGCACGTCGGGATTGAGGCGCATGACGGGGAGCGGGCGTGTTTCGCGTGATAACTGCAATCGCGCCTGATCCAGATGGTTTATATACAGATGGGCATCGCCGAGGGTATGCACGAAATCTCCCGGTTGATAGCCGCACACTTGCGCCACCATCTGCGTCAAGAGTGCGTAGGACGCGATGTTGAACGGAACCCCCAGAAAAATATCCGCACTGCGCTGATAGAGCTGACAGCTCAATTTTCCATCAGCCACATAGAACTGGAACAACGCGTGGCAAGGCGGCAGGGCCATCCGGTCGACATCCGTTGGATTCCAAGCTGTGACGATATGCCGACGCGAATCGGGGTTCTTTTTCAAACCCTCGATGAGCGCAGTGATCTGGTCGATTTCACCTCCGTCACGAGCCGGCCAGTGCCGCCACTGATGCCCGTAGACCGGCCCCAGATTACCGTTTTCGTCCGCCCATTCGTTCCAGATAGACACCTTGTTATCGGTCAGCCAGCGGATGTTGGTTTCCCCCCGTAAAAACCAGAGCAGTTCGATGATGATCGAGCGCAGGTGCAGTTTTTTTGTGGTCAACACCGGAAATCCGGCGGCCAGATCAAAGCGCATCTGCCAGCCGAACACCGAGCGCGTGCCCGTGCCGGTGCGGTCGTTTTTGAGCTGCCCTGCCTCAAGCACATGACGCATTAAATTAAGATAAGTTTGCATGATTTTCCAGTAGTGTCCGGTTAACGGGCATGGCGAATCGCCACCCCGTATTATGAAACATGCCCCATTGACCCCCATCCCCTCCCCAACCCTCCCCTTGAAGGGGAGGGAGAGATGCTCCTCCCCCTTCAAGGGGGAGGCTGGGAGGGGGATGGGGAATGTGTTTCATGTTAAATGTCGACTAAATTCCATTTACTCCTCCAATCCCAGTTCCTGAATCTTTCGGGTGATGGTGTTGCGGCCAATGCCTAGAAGTTGTGCGGCTTCAATGCGACGGCCACCGGTATTGAGGAGTGCCTGGCGAATGAGGGTGCTTTCAAAGGCTCGCGTCATGGTGTCGAAAACTTCGCCTGGGGTGGTGAGAATGGCACGATTTACCGCCACGGACAGGGCTTCGAGCCAGTTGATGGGGGCCATTGAATCCGTCTGTTCTCGTAATTCCTGGGGGAGATCAGCCAGTTCGATGATCTGACCGGGACTCATGACGGTCAGCCAGTGACACAGGTTTTCCAATTGACGCACGTTGCCAGGGAAATCGAGGCCCTGTAGGAATTTGAGGGCAGCCTCCGATAGCCGTTTGGGTTCACTGCCCAGATCGAACGCACTTTTCATCAGAAAATGTCGCGCCAGTAACGGAATGTCTTCCTGTCGTTCGCGCAGGCTGGGTAGGCGTAAACGGATCACATTCAAGCGGTGAAAAAGGTCTTCGCGGAAGAGGCCGGCTTTGACGCGATCTTCAAGATTCTGGTGAGTGGCGGCGATGATTCGCACGTTCACCTTGATGGGCTGCTGCCCACCGACGCGATAAAAATTTCCTTCGGATAGAACACGCAACAGTCGAGTTTGCAATTCGGCGGGCATATCGCCGATTTCGTCGAGAAACAGCGTGCCTCCATCGGCCTGTTCAAAGCGACCCAGGCGCAAGGCGGCGGCTCCGGTGAACGCGCCTTTTTCATGGCCGAACAGTTCTGATTCCAAAAGATCACGAGGAATGGCGGCCGTATTGATCGCGATGAACGGGGCCTTCTTGCGAGGGCTGTGTCGGTGCAGGGCGCGGGCGACCAGTTCCTTTCCACTCCCCGATTCTCCGTTGATGAGCACCGTGGCATGGGATTGAGAAAGCCGCCCAATGGCGCGAAAAATCTCTTGCATCGAAACCGCTTGTCCCAAGATTTCCGGGGTCAAAGGAGCATCGACCGGCGCAA
>JAUYFZ010000071.1 GCA_030689585.1 Rhodocyclaceae bacterium
CGCATCCCCGCCAGTGCCTCTTTCCAGGCACCGGCACGCCCCCGCAATCGGTCGTGAAATTCCGGTGTGATCGAATCCATGCTGATACCGACACCGGCCACACCAACCTCGCGCAACCGCTTCGCCCGTGCCTCATCCAGCAACAATCCATTGCTGCCGATCACCGGCATCAAGCCCCGACTGACGGCTTCCATCACGATCTCATCGAGGTCGCGGCGCAAGAGCGGCTCGCCACCGGTCAGCACCAGCATCGCACCCGGGGCTAGTTCCGCAATTTCTTCGACAACTCGCACCGCTTCGGGAAGTGTCAGCTCATTGCCACACTCGCTCTTTCGTTGAACGGCATCGAGATAACAATGTCCGCAAGCGAGATTACAGCGGCGGGTGAGGTTCCATGAGATGAGCGTCGGTGCGCTCATGAATGGGCGAACGGACATTTGCCGCCCATCTTTTCTCGCGGAAGGTTGTGCTTCTCGGCATAACGGTCGATGGCAGCGGAAGGAATGGTCGACATGCAAGCATCAATGACATCCGAGGTGACTATCGTGTGCCCCATCTTCAGCGCATGCTTGACGATGGCTTTTCTCGCCATGCCCCGTGCGAATTCCGGCACACGGGTCATACGCACCAGAGCTTCCTCCGTCCATGCCATGGTTGTTTCTTCGATGTGTTCAATCGGCGGCTCGAAGCATCGCGCCGACAAGAGCAAATTATTTTTCCCCAAGCGCAACAGGTTTTCGGTCACGCTGCCTAAATCCATGCCCGGCGCTGAGTGAACACCGATACGACCAAGCACCATGAGCCAGGGATTCGTTTCATGCGCATGTTCCAGTAATTTCGCAAAGGGTTTACCTGCCAGCAGTTTCGTCTTGAGTTCGATGCCCTGCTCTTTCGCCAAGTTCACCGCCACATCGAGATGCCCTTGATATATCTTCGCCAGACCGGCATCAATGATTTCCTCGTGGAGTTTTTCCTGCTCCTCGAATCGAAAAATCTTAGCGGCTTCAGTTGATAACACTTTAGCAATGCTGTTGAAAGCAACGTAATGGAAGTCGGGATCGAACACGGCCACCGCCTCGACGTGTCGATCAAGCACTTTGCCAAGTTCCAATGCCGTCATCAGGCCACCGTAGGATTGTGGACTGCCATCCAAAGCCACAACAATCGCGCCCTCGCTACGAGGTCGTATCTCGCGCACGACCCATAAATCGCGCTCGATGCGTCGTGCGACACGTTCGCAGACGCTACCAATCTGGGAGTGCGCCACCACACCTAGGCCGAGCGCACCCATGACCACCAAGTCGGCATCAGAAGCCGCAATATCTTCGACAAGTTTCTGCCAGTTTTTGCCTTCCAGATTGACGCGGCGACCTTCTAACCCGACAGCACGACAACGCGCATCAAAGACATCGAGATAAGAATCCGAGATGACAGACAACCCCTTTGTGATGAGATCGTCATGCACTTCGCGCTGCTCGATGAGCTTTTCTTCTTTTTGATAGGGAGCAGGCAGACCGCCCTCCATCTGGCGAAATCGCCGGTCATGCAGCTTTGCGGCATAGACATGACTGCCGGTGAGCGACGCGCCCGTTAGCGATGCCAGTTCAATAGCGAGATCGACCCCAGCCAGCGAATAAGCAGAATTGTCGAGAGGCAGGTAAATGGATTTGACCATGGCTATTTCCTGCATTTCCGCCGCATTCGGCGCAACAACCAGAACTCACCACCCAGTGCCAAAAACCCAATACCAAAGGGCCACAGCCAGACGGTTAGAGGCATGGTCGGTTCTGGTAACACGGCGTACCAAGTGGAGAGCGACATTTTCATGCCCTCCTCACCGTTGTCGCCATCGCGCAGATGGAAGGCGATGGGGGTGAATTTACCCGGCTCGAAACTGACTTCATTCTCGCCCCCCTTCAGGGAGCGACGCAAGAGGACGCGATATTGACCGTCCTTATAGCCGCCCTCTCCGATGAGATTGCCCAATTCACGTGGTGTTGCAGCACCCGTAGCGGTCATACGCGAGCCTCCCTCCTTCGCGCTCCATTGCCAGAGATCGACCGGATGCCCCTTGTTGCCAAGAAGGAAGTAAGGTTTGACGTTACCCGTATCAGTCGTTGGCAGTTGCACCGTGACCGAATCTGCGCCCTGAATGCCGTCGTCCCATTCGAGCAAAAACGCAATTTCGCGGTCGTTGTAGAGCGCGCGGGCTGTGATGACATCGTGCATGGGCTTGAACCAGCGCGGTTCTTGGATGATTTGACCCGCGAGCGGGAAGTCAACAAATTCTGCCCCTTCCCACTCTTTTGCGTACGGATCAACGGGAATCTCGCCCTTAACGAAACTGGCTTTCAGCACCTGAGCATTCTTTTGCGGACGCGCCAGGCTCTTGACGAAGGCAGCGAGTGCCCAGCGGTCATCCGCCGCTGGAATCGCATCGACAAATGAAGGCATCGGCGTGCCGTTAAAGCCGGTGGTGAAGGTGCGATAAATGTCTTCGATGCGGTCGCCGCCCCGAAAACGCCAGCTCTTAGTGAAGTTCACCGGACGAATCAGCTCCCCCCATTCGTCCTTCATGCCCGCAGCGGATGCCCCATCGCCGCGCCCCTGACTTCCGTGGCATTGCCCGCATTTCTTCTGCTGATAGAGTCCGGCACCCTTTGCAATGAGCGCGTCCGTCATCTTCGGCGCAGTGTCAATGACCACCTGCTCCTTCACCGGTTCTTCCTTGAACAATCCCAGCGAATCAAAGGTTTTGACGTGATGCACGAGTTGCCAACGCTCGTTCACTGTCAAAAATTTCTTCCACGCCGGCATCGACGTGCCGGGTAGTCCTTCGCTGATGAGGTGAAACAGATCGTGGTCGGTCGGCAACTGACCGGAAAGCGTAGTGCGCACCTTGAATATCGCCATCGTGAAATCGCGCGGACGGGGATAGACGAACTCTGCCGCCGGACCATCCCCCTTGCCTTCATTGCCGTGGCACTGGGAACAATATCGGTCGTAGAGCTTCTTGCCGAGCTGGGTATTAGCCGTTACGGGCGTTGGTTTCACTGGCTCCATTTTTACATCGACAGCAAAGGCAGATGAGGTCAACAGCACCAGCAGCAGGAGGACATTAGTGGCCCGCATGGCTCACCTCCTCATCCCAAGTGCGCGGCGTAGAGCCAGAGCCTTCGTAAATGTAGAGAATCACCTTCCATATCTCTTCCTCGGTCAATAGGTTCTGCCAAACGGGCATGGCCGAAATCCAGGGTGTCGCCCCCTTGGGCAACCCAGGACCACCCGTCGCCACCCGCCAGAAAACGAAGGATTCCTGCAACATGGAAATCGTGCCAACATCGCGGAAGTTCGCCGGAATCGGCGAGAAGGCGTTGGCAAAATGCCCATCGCCCGCCAACGCATCACCGTGGCAAAAGAAGCAGTTCTGGTAATAGATCGTCTTGCCCTCATTGGTCAATTTTTCAAGTTGTGCCGGATCAACACCACGCAATGGATTCTTGAGCTTTGCTGTTTCTGTGGGGAATCCGTGCAAATTAAACGTGGATGGCGGCTCAGGGTGCACGACGCGGGGTTCAAAGGGCGCGTCCCAAGTCGGTGATGTGCGTAACCAAGTACCCCAACCGGCTAATAACGGAATGGCTACCAACACAAGCACTTGCACAACTTTCGGTGCGCGCCCCTCAAACACAGATTTAAGGGGTTCCAAAAAAGCCGCGAAGCGTTCTTCGTTGGCAGCAACAAAAAGCAGAATGCCCAGCGTGGCAAGCACCATATAGATCATCAGCACGGAGGCGGGGATCGGCGGATGAATGCCGAATTTCAACCCGACGAAGAATCCGAGGCAGACGACCAGGGCGATGTAAAAGGTCCAACGTCGCATCATGAGGTCTTCCTTCTACCGGCTATCGCCAGCACCGCAAGCATGACAAGGTTAAAGGCGAGAATCACCAAACCCAGCCGCACACCCTCGTGCGACCAGGGGGATTCAAGCGCGATGACTGGCGATGTGGCATCAACCTCTTTGACGACAGGAATATCCGCTGTTTCGATCTTCACTGTGACCTCCGCACCGCCTAAAGTTTGCAGGTAGGCAATAACGGCTTTTACTTCAGCCCTGTTGAAATTGGCAGGAGGTTGCAATGCCGGTGGCATCATCTGCGGAAAACCGGGCACGGTAAAAACTTCTGGCTTTATGAGGGATTCCAGAAGATAGGTTTCAGCACTCATACCTTGTTTACGAGTAGCGGCCTTGCCTGCCGCTTGACGCAAATCGGGACCACGATCATTGCCCACATCTGTCACCTTATGACAGATGAGACATCCCCCCTTGACCTGCACCAACTCCTCGCCGATGGCGGCGAGTTCCGCCGCCGATGTGGCCACGGTAATGACCTTCTTAACGGGGGGATGTTCCTCGAACTGCGGCACCAGCTGACCCACGTAGGAATAGATTGAAACCGTCATCAGCAGGAAAGCGAAAATCTTGAAGAAGGTCATTTTGCCGCTCCTCCTTCACCACGTGAGGCCATCCAGAACACCACCGACACCAGCAGGAAGAAGATAACCGTGATGACGGAGACGATGATCGTCGCCTGCCCGTGCATCATCGTGAACGCATGGGCACTCTCGTCCATGACGCGACCATAAATGTGCCAATACTGCCGGATGCCAGAACGGATGTAACCCATCAGCCCCATGAGCCAGGTAAAGGAAATCGCCATAAAAAACAAGGCGTATTGGGCGCGAGCCGGTATCTGCCCCCAGCGAATCGCGCCGATTTCTTTCGCCCCTTTTAGTAACGGAATGTCAATGGCGACAAATATGCTCATGGCTGCCAACACCGCACCCACCTGATAGATCGAAAAACCGATGCGGATATTGGACGGCACAAAGTAGCTGTAAATGCCGTAATAAAGCACCACAGCGGCAGCCGTCGCAATAACCAGTGCCTGCACAATCTTTCCTGTGACCGCCCACGACACCATCGGAATGCGATTGCCACGCCGGTAGAGCATGAAAGAAAAGAAGGTGGTGAGGATCATCAGATTCACTGCCGTATTCTTCGCCGCCATGACACCGAACAACCCCAAAAATGGATGGTGCGACCCACCCATCGCCGACATTTCCGTGCCTGACGCCATGATCGAACGCGGCGTTGCCCAAACGATGAAGCCGATGGTGAGCAGAATCATCATCGGAATCTGGAACTTCACATAGCGTTCCGCACCCGGGATGCGCCCCATACCCAGCCACAGGTAGAAATTGGAGGCGAGAAACAGACCGCCGATCAGCATGGCTTGCAGAATCCACAGCCAGGCAAAGCTGCCGCCCATCATGGAAACGCCCATCTGTTCGGAGAACTGGTAAATCTCGCGCCCTAACCAGTAACCGGCAAAAGGCAGTGGAATGAAAGCGGCAATGGCAATAAAAGAACCGACGTAACCCATCCAGTCAAAACGCGCACGCTCCTCCTCTGTGGTGGCGTTAAGAAAGCGCACGGCAGCATAGGCGGCGGCAATCGCTCCGCCGAACGCCACGTTTGCCAGTAACCGGTGAATGTTGATGGGCATCCACGTGGGGTTGGTAATCGCAGCCCAGAGACTCGTCAGATTGCCCGCATCATCAATACCGGCGGGCGACATCATGAACGTCACCCAGATATCAGCCACAAACAACAGGGCGGTGCCCCAGAGATTCACCAGCACACCCAGTGCCAGGTGCCATTTCTTCTTTGCGCCTTGTAGCAGGTCCCACGAATACCAATAAAAGTAAGCAATGATGACTTCGCCGAAGATCAGCACGATGTATAAAAGCCATGTGGGTTTGAAGAGCTTGCTCAGATACCCCGTGAGCTTAGGATACAGAACGATAACCAGCACTAGCAAAATGCACCCAAGGACGGCGGTGAGCGTGTAGGCCATGGCGAGGAGCTTTGTAAATTCCTTCGCCAGATCGTCATAGCGTTTTTCTTTCGTTGCCACCCCGACAAACTCGGTGATAACGGCGAAAATCGGCACACCCAGCACGAACGCCGCAAACATCAAGTGCAATTCGGCGACAACCCAAATGGCTGTGCGATTGGAAAAACCAAAGAACAGCCGGTAATCCGCAGCGGGCAGGTAAGCACTCAAACCCTGAGCAACCAGATAGGTTGCTGCCAGCATGAGCGAGATTTTCAGCACCCCTTGATAAGTGCCCTTCAGTGCGGTGAAAGTGGATAAGGAAGAATGAGACAAGCGCAGCTCCTGATAACGAGGTTCGTCTCGTTATTGCAGTTAACGTGCCATGCGCACCGATTCTCGCAACCTCGTGCCCTGCAAGGGAATTTCATCGCAGGAAGATGAGATATGGCGGTCAAAAATTGACCAGAGTGGCAGAGAATCTACCGCTCGAAGGAAATTAACGCTACCCCCCCAGTTACCGAGGTAACAACTTGAGCAAGCTGCCAATGACATAATCGCCCGCAGCAATCGGATCATATGCGATCCCCGTTCGCAATAGCGCATTCATGTCGGTTAAAAATCCACGATCATTCAGATGATTTTGTAGTAGTTCGATGAATTCATTGCGCGTGGCAACGGTATCCTCTTGTTGCAGATAGTATAAGAACAACTCAACAATCTCCGCCGGATTAACTGATGTTTCATCTTTGGTCAATGCCCAGTAAAGATCGAACAAATCTCTACCTCGCCTTCGTTGAAAAAGAGCGCGCATCTTGGTGCCCAACATCTCGTGTATTTCAAAACCGTTGATTAGGGTGGCGACCATTTCATTGCGGAAAAAATAACTAAAGGGCAGCAAAGAAATCGGGCGATAAGATTTTCTTTCAGTCACATTCGCTTCGATAACAATCTCCAACGGCGTGCTTCTCGGATCGATCACCGAAGGCACCCGGTAAATTACACGTAGCACCTTAGAGGGTTTGACCGCGTTTCTCACCGCCAGTTTCACTGCTTGCCATGCCGAACTGGTAGGGTGTCCAAGCACA
>JAUYFZ010000083.1 GCA_030689585.1 Rhodocyclaceae bacterium
GGTGCTGGCAACCACGCTGATCCTTTACCCCGTTATTCTGGCACTCAACCGCGACGTGCTGCGCCAGGCGCGGGCGTTACTCAAGGGCAACGTCGAACTGATGGAAGTGTTGGGCAGCGCGATTGCCAAGCGGGATTCGGATACCAACATCCATAACTACCGCGTCGCCATTTACGCCGTACATCTGGCACGAGCAGCCGGTCTTGATGCAGAAGCAATTCGTCACCTGATCGCCGGTGCCTTCCTGCACGATGTCGGCAAAATCGGCATTTCCGACACCATTCTGCTAAAACCGGGCCGCTTGGATGAAGCAGAGTTCACTACCATGAAAACACACGTCGCCCTAGGCGTGGATATTCTTCAAAAATCTGACTGGCTCAAGCAGGCCCGTGAAGTGGTGGAATTTCACCACGAAAAATTTGACGGCAGCGGTTACATGAAGCACCTCTCCGGTGAAGAAATTCCCATCGCCGCCCGCATCTTCGCCATCGTCGATGTGTTTGATGCACTCACCTCACAACGCCCCTACAAGGCTCCCATGACGTTGACGGATGCGCTGAACATCATCAAAAAAGAGGCTGGACACCATTTTGATCCTAGTCTGGTTTCTCTCTTTGAAACCATGATCGCCCCCCTCCACGATGAAATCGTCGCCGCCGTCGATGTAGAAGTCGAAGCAAAACTGTGGGCCCTCATTGAACAACACTACCTGATTTCCAGAAATGCAGCTTGACACCCACAACGAAACGACAAGGTTGCCTCCTCTGCCCACAGGCTTGCTGGTAGGTATCGGTGTGGCCATTGCCGTAACACTGGCTCTCGCCGGACATTCGCTTTGGCAAAGTCGGGAATATCTACATAAAGAGGCAGCAACAAGGGCAGAACATCTGTTAAATATCACGGAACGCTATACCTACGCCACCATCCACGAAACCGATCTGGCCCTGCAAATAGCGGCAGAAGAATACCGTCATGCAGTGAGCTACAAGCAATCCAAGCAATCGCTCGACAAGTTCTACACCGCCTATCTCGATACGCTCAGAAAGCGCATGCCAGACCTCGTCAACTTTCGCGCTGCCGATGCCACGGGGCTGATCAGGTATGGCAACGATGTTGATCCCACCAAACCGGTCAACATTGCGGATCGAGAACACTTCAAGACCGCTCGGGACAGCAATCAACTGACCATAACAACACCGATTTTCAGCCGCATTGGTCTACAGCAGTGGGTGTTACCGATAGATCGTCGCTTGGTAACTGCCGATGGTAATTTCGGAGGGGTTGTTTATGCCCATATCAGTGTTCAGCACTTCAACGATCTATTTTCTTCCTTACAACCCGGTCCCAACGGCACGATCCTTTTGTTTGATGCCAGCACTAGTATCAATATTCGCTATCCAGAACCGAAAGGCCCCGGCAGTGCCATCGGGCTAAAAATCGGCTCGCCGCAATTCAAGGCACTTTGGCAGCAGGGGCACAAGTCGGCCACCTATCAGGCGCGAAGCACGACGGACGGCATTTGGCGCACCTATAGCTATCGACAAGTGGGCGATTACCCGCTCTACCTCATGGTCGGCGTAGCGGAAGAAGATACCCTGGCACCGTGGAATATCCAAGCAGCAGTCACGGCAGCCTTTCTGATCGTATTTATCCTGCTGGTGGCCGTGCTGTCCCGTTCGTTGAGGCGATCCTTGCAACATCAACGCTTGGCCTATGACGCGCTGCTCGACGCAAAGATCGCCGCCGAATCGGCCAGCCACGCAAAAAGTCGGTTCCTCGCCACGATGTCGCACGAAATCCGCACCCCATTGAACGGTGTTCTCGGTATGGCGCAACTGCTTTTGATCCCCGGACTTTCGGATGAAGAACAAAACGAATACGCCCGAACCATCCTCAATTCCGGGCACACGCTGCTGGCATTGCTCAACGACATCCTCGACATTTCAAAAGTAGAAGCAGGCAAACTTGAACTAGCCCATGCGGTTTTTGACCCTCAGCAAGTTATTGAAGAAATCACCGCTTTATTTAATGTCTTGGCGCGTACAAAAGGCATAAAAATCGAGTCGTTGTGGCGTGGCACGAAAGGACAGCGTTATTGGGCCGATCCCATCCGAATTCGACAAATGCTGTCCAATTTGGTCAGCAATGCCGTCAAATTTTCAGATCACGGCGTTATTCGTGTGGAAGCGACCGAAATTGAGCATCCAACCCAAAAAGTCTTTTTAGAATTCGCCGTCACAGACAACGGCATCGGCATCCCGCTGGATAAACAATCCCGGCTATTCCAGTCTTTCTCGCAAGTCGATGATTCAACCACTCGTAAGTATGGCGGCACCGGATTGGGCTTATCCATCGTCGCCAATCTGGCTCAACTTATGGAAGGGGAAGCGGGCGTTCAAAGTGAACCAGGAAAAGGCTCCCGCTTCTGGTTCCGCATCCACGTCGGCCCCCTGAACGAAGGTGAAGAAAGTCGCCAGATCGAACGTCGGGCGCAATAAACGATCAGTAAAAGCAGGTAAACCGTAGCGGTTCAACCCATTCCATTACCCATAAGTCGAAATAACTATATAGATCAATGCAATGCGCAACGGCCCCAATCCCCTCCCCTTCAAGGGGAGGGTTGTACAAAGTTCCCTCCCCTTCAAGGGGAGGGTTAGGGTGGGGATGGGGTAAGAGTTGCACGACATTTGTAACTGATTGAATTTACTTGAATCACACTTTCCCCATCCCCCTCCCAGCCTCCCCCTTGAAGGGGGAGGAGCTTCTGCCTTCG
>JAUYFZ010000091.1 GCA_030689585.1 Rhodocyclaceae bacterium
ATGGGGAAAGTGTGATTCAAGTAAATTCAATCAGTTACAAATGTCGTGCAACTCTTACCCCATCCCCACCCTAACCCTCCCCTTGAAGGGGAGGGGATTGGAGCTGTGGCGCATTGCATTGATCTATATAGTTATTTCGACTTATGGGTAATGGAATGGGTTGTCAGTGAAATGGACGCGGTCAGTTCCGGCACCGCCTGAAAGAGATCGGCGACTAGCCCGTAGTCGGCAATGTCAAAAATAGGGGCTTCCGGGTCTTGGTTGATGGCGACGATGGTTTTGCTGTCCTTCATGCCGGCCAGATGCTGGATGGCACCGGAAATGCCGATGGCGATATAGAGATCGGGGGCGACGATTTGTCCGGTTTGTCCTACTTGAAAAGCGTTGGAGACGAAACCGGCATCGACAGCGGCGCGGGTCGCGCCCAGTGCGGCGTTTAATTGGTCGGCCAGGGGTTCTAACAACTGATGATAGTGGTCAGCGGAGGCCAATCCGCGCCCTCCGGCCACGACGATTTTTGCCGTGGAAAGGTCGGGACGATTGGATCGTGGCGTGGGTTCCCTGCGCACGAGTGTTGACAATCCCAAGTCCGGCGGGGAAGAGAAGGTGATGGCGGTGGTGGTAGAGGAGGTGATGGAGGGGGCGGAAGTCGTGGAAGTCGTCCTCTCAAAGGCCGAAGGGCGCACGGTGATGACCTTGATGGGATCCATCGATTGCACGGTGGCTTCTGCATTGCCGGCATAGATCGGTCGGACGAAGGTATCGGGTGAGACGATTCGGATGACATCGGAAAGGAGGGCGACATCGAGCAGGGCTGCAATGCGGGGGGCCAGATTCTTGCCGAAGGCGGTGGCGGGTAGAAGCAGGTGGCTATAGGCGGTGGCCTGTGCTGCGATCAGTGCGGCGAGGTTTTCAACACGGCATTCGTTGTTTGCCATGAAAATGTGAATGACTCCGCCGAGCTGTGTTGCCGCAACGATCAATGTGTCGTGATGATCGTGTTCGGTGATGATGAGAACGCTCATGCAAGCACCTTGGCTTCTCTGAGTTTTTCGATTAACTCTGCAACATGGGCAACTTTGATACCCGTTTGACGTTTTGGGGGTTCAGCGACTTGCAGCGTTTTGAGTCTAGGCGTGACATCGACATCCAAATCGGCAGGGGTGAAAACAACCAACGGTTTCTTCTTGGCTTTCATCAAGTTGGGTAGCGTTGCGTAGCGTGGTTCGTTCAAGCGGAGATCGGCAGTCACGACAGTGGGCAGAGAGAGTGACAGGGTTTCTGTGCCTTCATCGATCTCTCGGGTGACGATGGCGCATCCTGCTTCGATCTCGAGTTTTGAAGCGCAGGTGGCCTGCCCACGTCCCAGAAGCGCGGCCAGCATTTGTCCGACTTGATGATGGTCATCGTCAATGGCTTGTTTGCCGAGAAGCATCAACGCGGGTTGTTCCCGATCTGCCACGGCTTTTAAAAGTTTGGCAACGGCCAAAGGTTGCAAGTCTGCCTGCGTTTCAATCAGCAGGGCGCGATCTGCCCCCAAAGCCAGTGCCGTGCGCAGGGTTTCCTGACAGGCGGTTGTGCCACAACTGACGACAAGCACTTCCGAGGCCACCCCCTTTTCTTTCAGTCGTACCGCTTCTTCGAGAGCAATTTCGTCAAAGGGATTCATCGACATCCGTGCTCCGGATAAATCGACATTGCTTTGGTCTGTTTTGACTCGCACCCGCACGTTGGCATCGAGCACCCGCTTCACGGCTACCAGTATCTTCATGATTTCTTACGGAGAATGCGTAAGGTCATTCCCACATCGGCCCATTGCCTCGCTTCACCTTCCAGTGCGGCCGCTGTCAATGGCATGGAGGTGAGCCAATCGGATTCGACAACGAGTTGAAATCCTTTAGTTAATACCGATGCGGTCACAGGGGGGGGCGGGGCATCGTCTCTGGCGCGATGCAGTAAGACGGCTATGCGAATGGCGAAGATCGGCAGGCAATCGGCCGGATCGCGCAGGGCGGATTGCACACGGGTGAGTCGTCCACGATGGGCTAACACGATACTGGACATTTTGAGTTGATCTCGCCGTGAGAATCCCGGCATATCCGCATTGGCAAGGATATAGGCACTGTGTTTGTGATACCCCGCATGGGCCACCGAGATGCCTATTTCATGCAGTCGGGCGGCCCATTCCAGATGGTTGGCTTCGGTTGGAGAAAGTTCGGGCGCCATTTGATGCAACAGGGCCAGGGTGGTTCGAGTGACACGGTCAGCCTGTCGGTGATCGACCCCGTATCGCTGCATGAATTGTGCGACCGTGGCGACACGCAGATCGTCATGGTGGGTGCGTCCCAGAAGGTCGTAGAGCACGCCCAGACGTAACGCCCCTTCCGAATAAACCATGCGTTCCAGATTGAGTTCACGGAAGATGGCCGACAGAATGGCCACGCCGCCGGGTAGTACGGGGATGCGGTCTGCATGAAGTCCCACCAGTGAGAGGCGGGCGGTGTCTTCTGCCTGGACTAGGGCAGATCGCAGGGCTTCCAGTCCGCTCCGGGTGATGCCACCGTCTGACAGCCCATTTTGTTCCAGTATTTCGGCGATGGCTTTTACCGTGCCGGACGTGCCGATGACTTCCTGCCATCCTGTGGCAAGGTAAGCCGTAGCGATGGTTTGCAGTTCATTGCGAGCCGCCAGTTCCGCTTCTTTCATGCGTTTTCTGTTGACCTGCCCCTCCGGGAAAAATTGCAGGCTGTAACTCAGGCATCCGATATAAAGGGATTCGAGCTGTTGGGGTTGGAGGCGTTGACCGATGATGAATTCCGTGGAACCTCCGCCGATATCGACGACCAGTTGCTGGGCATCGGTGGAATGAGAGGAGGAATGGGCCACGCCCAAATAGATCAAACGGGCTTCTTCGCGTCCGGCGATGATTTCGATGGGAAACCCCAGTGCGGCTTCTGCCTGGGGAAGAAACTGGGCGATATTTTTTGCAACACGCCAGGTATTGGTACCAACGGCGCGCACCGCACCGGGATCGAAACCTCGGAGTCGTTCTCCAAAACGGGACAGGGCTTCAAGCGCACGCAACTGCGAAGGTCCATCCAGCATTCGGTTGGGCATCAACCCCGCGCCTAAGCGCACAGATTCACGGAGGAAATCAAGGGGGTAGACCTGGTTTCCGACGATACGTCCGACCTGTAGCCGGAAACTGTTGGAGCCTAGGTCGACTGCGGCAATGAGTTCGTAATTATTCATGTTTAACGTGAAATACATACCCCATCCCCCTCCCAGCCTCCCCCTTGAAGGGGGAGGAGCAGGACGCATCGGTTGTCTCCCTCCCCTTGAAGGGGAGGGAGTTAGTCTCCTCCCCCTTCAAGGGGAGGGAGTTAGTCTCCTCCCCCTTCAAGGGGAGGGAGTT
>JAUYFZ010000104.1 GCA_030689585.1 Rhodocyclaceae bacterium
AACAAACTTTCATATTGATGCGACATGATGTAAGCCTGAACCTGAGACATGAAATCCATCGTCACCACCACGATAATCAACAGTGACGTACCTCCAAAATAGAATGGGACATTCCATTTAAGCACTAAAAATTCGGGCAACAGACAAACCAAGGTGACGTAAATGGCACCGGCTAACGTCAGACGCATCAAAATCTTATCAATATAACGCGCCGTTTGATCCCCCGGACGAATGCCCGGCACAAAGGCTCCACTCTTCTTGAGATTGTCCGCGGTTTCTTTCGAATTAAAAACCAACGCCGTATAGAAGAAGCAGAAAAAAACAATAGCCGTCGCATAAAGCAATACATAAATAGGCTGGCCCGGTGAAAGCGTGGCCGCAATATCTTTCAGCCAAACCATCCCCTCACTGGCTCCAAACCACCCGGCCACCGTCGCAGGGAAAAGAATGATAGACGAGGCGAAAATAGGAGGAATCACCCCTGACATGTTGAGCTTGAGTGGCAAATGAGAACTCTGGCCTCCGTAAATCTTGTTACCTCCCTGACGCTTGGCATAGTTGACCAGAACTGCTCTCTGTCCTCTTTCTACAAACACGACAAACCAAGTCACCAGAACCACGAGCGCACAAATAAACAGGGCCGTCAGTGCGTGCATGGAACCCGTTCGAACCAACTCGAACAGCCCCCCTAAAGCACTAGGTAGACCCGCAGCAATACCGGCGAAAATGATGATCGAAATGCCATTACCCAAACCTCGCTCGGTAATTTGCTCTCCTAACCACATCAGGAACATCGTGCCCGTCACCAGCGTCGACACCGTCACCAAGCGAAACATCGGTCCCGGATCCAACACCAGTCCGGCTTGCGATTCAATCGCAATGGCAATACCCAACCCTTGAAAAAGAGCAAGGGCCAACGTGCCGTAACGAGTGTACTGCGTGATCTTGCGTCGGCCCGCTTCGCCTTCCTTCTTGAGTTGTTCCAGAGAAGGGATCGCAATCGTCATCAACTGCATGATGATCGACGAAGAAATATAGGGCATGATGCCCAACGCAAAAATCGTAAAACGAGAAAGTGCTCCACCAGAAAACAAGTTGAAGACACCCAGAATGCCGCCCTGTTGCGACTGAAAAAGCTCGGATAAACGAGCAGGATCAATACCTGGAACAGGGATGTGCGCACCCATACGGAAAACCAGTAATGCACCCAGCAAAAACCACAGGCGTTGCCAGAGGTCGCCGAATTTACCGGATTTGCTCATTGCGAGAGCTTGGGCAGTGGCCACTGGATCAGTCTCTCAGTTAGGCCGCAGCAGGAGCAACATCAGCCACCGAACCACCCGCCGCTTCAATCGCGGCACGCGCTCCTTTGGTTGCTCCTACGCCCTTGAGATTAACCTTACGTTCCAGCGTTCCAGACAGGATGACTTTCGCCGACAAAGCGTCTGCGGAAATAATCCCGGCCTGCTTGAGCACCAGTAGATCCACCTCATCGACAGGAAGCTTGTTCAATGCAGACAAACGCACCTCATCATTACGACTGGCGGTCAGGGAAACAAAACCCCGTTTGGGCAAACGACGCTGCAAAGGCATCTGCCCCCCTTCAAAACCAACCTTGTGGAATCCACCCGCACGAGATTTTTGACCTTTGTGACCACGACCGGCTGTCTTGCCCAGTCCGCTGCCCATACCACGTCCCACGCGCCTCTTGGCATGCTTGGATCCTGCGCTGGGTTTTAAATTATTCAGTTCCATCATCTTATTCCTCGCACTGCACAAGATAAGCCACCTTGTGGATCATGCCGCGCACGCAAGGCGTGTCTTCCAGCAAAACGGAGTGATTGATTCGACGCAACCCCAATCCGCGCACAGTAGCACGATGGTCCTGCTTGGTACCGATCACGCTCTTTTTCAGAGTCACTCTGATTTTTTTATCCACACTCATCGCTTACCCCAAAATTTCCTGCACGCTCTTGCCGCGCTTTGCCGCAATTTCGGCCGGTGTGCTCATGGTCAAAAGACCTTGAATCGTCGCCCGTACCACGTTGTAAGGGTTGGTTGAACCAATGGTTTTGGCCACCACATCCGTCACGCCCATCACTTCAAAGACCGCACGCATCGGACCACCCGCAATCACTCCGGTACCCGCAGCCGCAGGAGACATCAACACCACCGTCGCTCCGTGTTTACCGACGACCTGATGATGCAGTGTGCCTTCCTTCAGCTTAATTTTATTCATCTTGCGACGAGCTTCCTCCATGGCTTTTTGAACCGCCACAGGGACCTCTTTGGATTTTCCCTTGCCCATACCTATGGAACCATCACCATCACCGACGACCGTCAGTGCAGCGAATCCTAGGATACGACCACCCTTGACGACTTTCGTCACGCGATTGACAGAGACCATCTTTTCGCGCATACCATCGTCACGCTCCTCGGTGGTTTGCTGCTGCTTTTTACCTTGTGGTTTAGCCATGCTTGAATTCCACCTCAGAACTTGAGACCGCCCTCACGGGCAGCTTCGGCCAACGCTTGAACGCGACCATGATATTTAAAACCGGAACGATCAAAGGCAACGTCGACAATTCCCTTGGCGAGTGCACGTTCAGCGACCAGTTTGCCGACCAACTTAGCCGCCGCCACATTGCCACCGCTCGGCACTTGAGTTTTTACACCCGCCTCGACAGTAGAAGCCGCTGCCAACACTTCTGTGCCACATCCCGAAAAAACTTGAGCATAGATGTGACTATTCGTGCGATGCACCGCAAGGCGCACCATTTTGAGCTCCGCAATTTTGACGCGGGTTTTACGCGCCCTACGCAGACGAGACTTATCCATAATTCATGCGCCCTTATTTCTTTTTGGTTTCCTTGATGATCACCACTTCATCGACATATCGCACACCCTTACCCTTATAGGGTTCTGGTGGTCGATAGGCGCGAATCTCGGCAGCCACCTGACCTACACGTTGTTTATCAACACCTTTGATAATGATCTCAGTCGGAATCGGTGTCGTCACCACAATGCCTTCCGGCATATTGTGGACGACGGGATGTGAAAATCCGAGACTGAGATTCAACAGTGCTCCCTGAGCTTGCGCCTTGTAACCCACGCCAACGAGCGTCAGTTTCTTCTCAAAACCTTTGGTCACACCCACAACCATGTTATTGACCAACGCACGCATAGTGCCGGACATTGCATCAGCACCCGGCAGGTTTGCATCCGTCGCACGACAAAGCAAACTCGTTCCATTTTGCTCAATGCGAACACTGGATGGAATAACCCGCGCCAGCATACCCATCGGCCCCTTGATTTTAATCTCGGTTTTAGAATCAACGTCGGTAAGAGTCGCTTCGACCCCCTTCGGAAGTTCCACCGGATTTTTGGCGATACGAGACATTAATTCGCTCCCCTTACGCCACAATACAGAGCACTTCACCACCCATATTGGAGGCGCGTGCACTGCGATCTGTCATAACACCCTTGGGTGTCGAAACGATGGCCATACCTAGTCCGTTCATGACACGGGGCAAGTCATCCATCCCTTTATATACACGAAGCCCCGGACGTGAAACACGATCGATACGCTCGATCACCGGATGACCTGCATAATATTTAAGGGCAATATCCAGTTGAGGTTTTCCGGAGTTTTCGCGCACCGCGAAATCCTCGATATAACCTTCATCTTTCAGCACCTTGGCGATAGCCACTTTCAGCTTAGACATAGGCATGGCAACTGCCGGTTTCTCGGTCATTTGCGCATTGCGAATACGGGTCAGCATGTCAGCGACGGGATCGGTCATACTCATATCGTTCGATCTCCTTACCAGCTGGCCTTGGTTACGCCAGGCACCTCGCCACGCATGATTGCTTCGCGTAACTTGAGCCGACACAAACCAAATTTACTAAAAACACCCCGAGGACGCCCTGTCAGGGCACAACGGGCACGTTGCCGAGAAGGACTTGAATTACGCGGCAACGCAGCAAGTTTCTTGCGCGCAGCCATACGTTCTTCATCCGTCAATTTGGCATTGGTGATAACAGCAAACAGTTCGGTACGCAAAGGGGCGTATTTGGCCACCATTTTCGTGCGATTCTTTTCGCGATTTATAATTCCTAGTTTCGCCATGACACTCTCAGTGTTTGAAGGGAAATTTGAATGCGGAAAGCAGTGCTTTGGCTTCTGCATCCGTTTTCGCCGTTGTGGTAATGCTGATATTCATGCCACGCAGCGTATCAATCTTGTCATACTCGACTTCAGGGAAAATGATCTGTTCCTTAACCCCGATGTTGTAATTCCCCCGCCCATCAAAACCCTTGCCCCCCACACCACGGAAGTCACGGATACGTGGCATGGCCACCGTGATGAAACGATCGAGAAATTCAAACATGCGAATCCCACGCAAAGTCACCATACAACCAATTGGATAACCTTCACGAATCTTGAATTGCGCAATAGCCTTTTTGGCCTTGGTCGTCACTGGCTTTTGACCCGCAATCTTCGTCATATCGCCCACGGCGTTTTCGAGGATTTTCTTGTCGCCAATCGCTTCACCAACTCCCATGTTCAGAGTCACCTTGGTAATACGAGGCACTTCCATGACCGACTTATAGTCGAATTTTTCACGAAGATGCGGCACTACCGTCTGTTTATAAAACTCTTGCAAGCGTGCCATTATGCGTCCACCACTTCGCCATTCGACTTGAACATCCGCACCTTACGACCATCATCGAGCACTTTAAAACCCACTCGATCAGCCTTCTTGGCAACGGGATTGAACAACGCCACATTGGAAATATGAATCGACATCTCTTTTTCGACGATGCCGCCCTGTTCATTTTTCATCGGATTGGGTTTGACGTGCTTTTTGGCGCGATTGATACCTTCTACGACGACACGATCATCGCCCGCCCAATTCAGCACCGTTCCGCGCCTACCCTTATCTTTGCCTGTGATGACAACAATGTCATCGCCCTTACGTATCCTGTTCATGGCATCAATCCTTTAAAGAACTTCAGGTGCCAGAGAAACGATCTTCATGAATCGCTCCGTGCGCAATTCCCGCGTCACCGGGCCAAAGATGCGTGTTCCAATCGGTTCCATCTTGTTATTGAGTAACACGGCGGCGTTGCCATCAAACTTCACGAGCGAACCATCTGGACGACGAACGCCCTTGGCAGTACGCACCACGACCGCACTATAAACTTCACCTTTTTTGACACGACCACGCGGAGCCGCATCCTTGACGGTTACCTTAATAACATCACCGATACCGGCATAGCGACGCTTCGAGCCACCCAGCACCTTGATGCACATCACTGAACGCGCACCCGTGTTGTCGGCAACATCTAGCTTCGACTGCATTTGAATCATTTTATATTTTCTCCAACTTAATCCGTCTAAAGGTAAGACCGACGGTTAGTCTTGGAAGAACCGAGACTACCCCCGGTTCGACAGCGATATTTAAGACTGTCGATTATAGGGGGGTTTCTGGATTCCGTCAACACTCACGTGATTTTTCTATCACCGAAGTAACACGCCAAGCTTTTGTCTTGGAAATAGGCGCGCATTCTTCGATTTGAACGAGATCTCCCGCCACGGCCTCAAGACCTTCGATATGAGCATGGTATTTCTTTGATCGGGTCATCACCTTTCCAATCACGGGATGCTTAACGCGACGCTCAATTTTCACCGTCACGGTTTTGTTCATCTTGTCGCTGACAACGCGCCCTTGTAGAGTGCGTTTTTGAGAAACATCAGTCATCGTGGTCATTTAGCCGCCACCCTTTCACGCTGTAGAGTCTTAATACGCGCAATGTCGCGGCGCGCCTTGCCAAGCTGGCTAGTATTGGTAGTCTGCTGGGTTGCCAACTGCATACGCAGTGAAAACTGTGCCCGACGCAGATCCAGCAATTCCTTCTCCAGATCGGCCTCGTTCTTTTGCCTCATTTGGCTAATATGTTCAATCGCTTTCATGTTTTATCCCAAGTGGCGTGTCACAAAGGTGGTTTCCAGAGGCAGTTTTGCAGCGGCAAGGCGGAAAGCCTCCCGTGCCAACACCTCATCCACGCCGTCCATTTCATAAAGAACCTTGCCAGGCTGTATCTCGGCGACCCAGTATTCCGGATTCCCCTTACCATTACCCATACGCACTTCAGCCGGTTTTTTTGAAACAGGTTTATCTGGAAAAATACGTATCCAGATACGACCACCGCGCTTGATGTGACGCGTCATAGCCCGACGTGCCGCCTCAATCTGGCGCGCCGTCAAACGACCACGACCAATCGCCTTGAGGCCATATTCACCGAAACTCACTTTGGCACCCCGTGTGGCAACACCCGTATTGCGGCCTTTGTGTTCTTTCCTGTATTTTCTACGTGCTGGTTGCAGCATAGTCGCTTACTCCTTGCCTTCCTTGACCGGTGCGGGGGTTGAAGATGCTACAACCACCTTACGCACTCGCTTGACGGGAACATTATCAGTAGGGGTAGCCGCAGCAGCCGTAGGACTGACTGTGCGCTTCACCACGTGTTTCGTTACATCACCACGCTCGTTGCGATCACCACCACGGGGCGCATCGGAACGTGAATCCGGACGCGTATCTGACCGCGGTGAACGTCCGGGACGCTCAGGGCGACCATGCTTACGCGAGGGATCTTCTGACGCAACCTCCAAAGCAGACGCACTCACATCACCCTTTTCGGCTCTTTCACCCTTATAGACCCACACCTTGATGCCAATAATACCGTAGGTAGTTTTTGCTTCTGCCGTGCCGTAATCGATGTCGGCCCGCAAGGTATGCAGCGGTACGCGTCCTTCGCGATACCACTCACGACGCGCAATCTCAGCACCATTCAGACGACCCGAACTCATGATCTTGATTCCTTGCGCCCCTAATCTCATGGCATTTTGCATAGAACGCTTCATGGCACGGCGGAACATAATCCGTTTTTCAAGCTGTTGCGCAATGGAATCAGCGATCAGTTGCGCATCCGTTTCCGGCTTGCGCACTTCTTCTATATTGACATGGACGGGAACTCCCATCCTGCTTTGAAGGGCTGCCCTCAAATGTTCGATGTCCTCGCCTTTTTTGCCGATAACTACCCCAGGACGTGCGGAATAAACCGTGACTCGCGCATTCTTGGCAGGTCGCTCAATGACCACTTTGCTCACCGAGGCGTGCGCAAGCTTCTTTTTCAAGTAAGCACGAACGTCAAGGTCTTCCAGCAGCATTTGCGCATACGTTTTGGTACCGGCATACCAGCGCGAACTCCAGTCTTTCGTGACTGCGAGGCGAAAGCCGGTCGGATGAATCTTCTGTCCCATGAACTCTCCTTAATCCCCGACAGTCACGAAGATGTGGCAGGTGGGTTTTGTGATGCGATTTCCACGTCCTTTGGCACGTGCTGTAAACCGCTTCAGCACCGTGCCTTTCTCGACATAGATGCTCTTAACAGCTAGGGCATCGATATCCGCCCCATCATTGTGTTCAGCGTTGGCGATAGCCGACTCCAGCACTTTCTTGATGATGGCTGCCCCCTTTTTCGGGCTAAACGCCAAAATATTCAGTGCTTGATCCACAGGCTTTCCTCGCACCAGATCAGCAACCAGCCGACCTTTTTGTTCAGAGAGCCGCACGCCTTTGAGAATTGCATTAGTTTCCATCATTCGCCCTTACTTCTTGACAGCGGCTTTCTTGCCGGCCGTATGCCCTTTGAATGTGCGTGTCAGCGCAAACTCACCGAGCTTGTGGCCGACCATATTCTCGGATACATACACCGGAATATGCTGTCGCCCGTTATGAACCGCAATCGTCAACCCAACAAAATCCGGCAGAACGGTAGAACGACGCGACCATGTTTTGATCGGACGCTTATCATTGTTCGTGCGTGCGGTATCGACTTTCTTCACCAGATGATCGTCGACGAACGGACCCTTCTTGATCGAACGTGCCATGACTTACCTCTTACCTTTCGGCCTGCGTTGGACAATCATACCGTCCGTACGTTTGTTGTTACGCGTGCGATAACCTTTGGACGGCTGACCCCAAGGACTGACAGGGACGCGACCTTCGCCAGTGCGGCCTTCACCACCGCCGTGCGGGTGATCCACCGGGTTCATGGCAGTGCCGCGAACGGTCGGTCGAATACCCCGCCAACGATTAGCCCCCGCCTTACCGATTTTGCGCAAATTATTTTCTTCGTTACCCACTTCGCCGATCGTGGCGCGACACTCCACGTGAATACGGCGGATCTCGCCAGAACGCAAACGAACCTGTGCGTAACTACCTTCCCTAGCCAGCAACTGCACGGAAGTACCGGCAGAACGAGCCAGTTGCGCTCCCTTGCCGGGTTGAAGCTCTATGCAATGAATCGTGCTTCCCACCGGAATATTGCGAATAGGCAACGCATTCCCAGCTTTGATGGGAGCCTCCGAACCAGAGAGCACTTCCTGACCTACCGCCATCCCCTTGGTAGCGATCATGTATCGACGCTCTCCATCCGAGTAAAGCAACAAGGCAATGTTGGCAGAACGGTTGGGGTCGTATTCCAGTCGCTCTACGCGGGCAACCAAACCATCTTTGTCGCGCTTGAAGTCGATCACACGATAATGCTGTTTGTGACCGCCCCCTTTGTGTCGCGTCGTAATATGACCGTGATTATTCCGACCTGCTTTCTGTGTTTGCTTCTCAACCAGCGCCGCATGCGGCGCCCCTTTATGCAGGTTCGGGTTGACGACTTTGACAACCCCTCGACGACCTGCAGAAGTCGGTTTTACTTTGACGAGTGCCATTATGCAACGCTCCCTTCGGCAAAGTTAAGTTCTTGACCGGGTTTTAAGCAAACGAAGGCTTTTTTCACATCGCTACGCCGACCCACCCTGCGTCCCGTGCGTTTTTCCTTGCCCTTCTGCGTCAAAACCTGTACGGACTTGACGTCCACCTTAAACAACATTTCAACGGCGGCCTTGATTTCAGGCTTGGTTGCATCCGGCACCACGACGAACATGATCTGCGAGTTTTTGTCAGCGAGATAGGTCGCCTTCTCGGAAATCAAAGGAGCCTTCAACACCTGCATCAACCGCTCTTGATTAAATTTTTGCGTGTTCATGCCAGCATCTCCTCCATCTTGGCTACCGCCCCCTTGGTCAATATCACTTTGGGAAAGCGCACCAGCGAGACAGGGTCTGCGGCACGAGCTTCCAATATCAGCACATGAGGCAGATTACGCGAAGCCAGTATCAAAGTTTCATCCAGGTTTTCCGTAATCACGAGAACCGATTCAAGCCCCATCCCCTTGAGTTTCTGAGCCATCAGCTTTGTTTTCGGGGCTTCGACAGTGAAATCATCCACCACCAGCAAACGATCTTCGCGGGCCAACTGCGAAAGGATGGAGGCAATACCCGCACGGTACATCTTGCGATTAACCTTTTGCGTGAAATTCTCATCCGGGGAATTCGGGAAGATGCGACCGCCGCCACGCCACAGGGGCGAGGAGGACATACCCGCACGGGCACGACCCGTTCCCTTTTGATTAAAGGGCTTTTTGGTGGTATGCGCCACCTCTCCGCGATCTTTTTGCTTTCGATCGGCAGAACGTGCATTCGCCTGATAGGCCACCACTAACTGGTGAACCAGCGATTCATTGAAATCACGAGCAAACAGCGCGTCAGACGCTGAAAATCCAGCCGCCTCCTGCCCGTGATTGTCGATTGTTTTAAGTTCCATCAAGCCTCCCGCGATTTAATAGCAGGATGAACGATCACATCGCCCCCCTTAGCACCGGGAACAGCTCCCTTGACGAGAAGCAACTGACGAGCCTCATCAATACGCACGACTTCGAGATTCTGCGAAGTGCAGGAATCATCTCCAAGATGCCCCGCCATGCGCTTACCAGGGAAAACACGACCCGGATCCTGCGCCATACCGATGGAACCCGGTGAATTATGGGAACGCGAATTACCATGAGAAGCGCGGTTCGATGAAAAGTTGTGCCGCGTAATCGCGCCTGCAAAACCCTTACCAATGGAAGTGCCACTGACATCCACCTTCTGACCCGGCTTGAAAATGGCGGCAGGAACCACGTCGCCCGTCTTAAAACCAGACAACTGACTCTCGTCAATCCGAAACTCTCTTAATACCTGACCAGCCTCGACACCGGCCTTAGCCAGATGCCCCGCCAGCGGTTTTGTCACACGACTGGCGCGACGACTGCCAAAAGCCACTTGAATAGCAGCATAGCCATCCACCTGCGGCGTTTTGATCTGCGTTACGCGGTTATTCGACACATCCAGCACCGTCACAGGGACACTCGCTCCGTCCTCAGCAAAAATGCGCGTCATGCCGACCTTGCGTCCAACAAGGCCTAAACTCATATCTTTCTCCTTTTATTCACTTCCATCCCAACTACGATTGGCCGGGAGTTGCTATTACTATTTCAACTTGATTTCAACATCCACACCCGCAGGCAAATCCAGCTTCATCAAAGCGTCGACAGTTTTATCCGTCGGATCAATGATGTCCATCAAACGCAAATGGGTGCGTATCTCAAACTGATCACGCGAAGTTTTATTAACGTGAGGCGAGCGCAGAATATTGAATCGCTCAATACGTGTCGGCAATGGCACAGGGCCACGCACAACGGCTCCCGTACGCTTGGCTGTTTCCACAATCTCAAGAGCAGACTGATCGATCAACTGATAATCGAATGCCTTGAGACGAATACGAATCTTCTGGTTCTGCATAAAAAACCCTTAAAGAGCTACGGCATCCGAATAATCAGCGATGCCCGAAAAGAGCGGCATTATGCCGCTCTTCCGCGAAATTTACAAGATGTATTTGAAAATTATTCGATGATTTTAGCCACCACACCGGCCCCGACGGTTCGGCCACCTTCACGGATGGCGAATCGCAGACCTTCTTCCATGGCAATCGGGGCAATCAGCTTGACCGTCATCTGGATGTTGTCGCCCGGCATCACCATTTCAACGCCCGCTGGCAGTTCAATCGAACCCGTCACGTCAGTTGTCCGAAAGTAGAACTGCGGACGATAGCCGTTGAAGAATGGGGTATGCCGTCCGCCTTCATCCTTGGACAACACATAGACTTCCGAGGTGAAATGGGTGTGCGGCGTAATAGAACCCGGCTTGGAGAGCACTTGGCCCCGCTCGACATCTTCACGCTTGGTGCCGCGCAGCAGTACGCCTACGTTGTCTCCCGCTTGGCCTTGATCCAGCAGTTTGCGGAACATTTCAACGCCGGTGCAGATGGTCTTCACCGTCGGCTTGATGCCAACGATTTCAATTTCTTCGCCCACCTTGACGATGCCACGCTCAACCCGACCCGTGACCACCGTGCCGCGACCGGAGATAGAGAATACATCTTCGATGGGCAACAGGAAGGGCTTGTCGATGGCACGTTCCGGCTGGGGAATGTAGCTGTCTAACGCCGCCGCCAGTTTCATGATGGCTTCTTCGCCCAACGGACCTTTGTCGCCTTCCATGGCGAGCTTGGCACTGCCGTGGATGATGGGGGTGTCGTCGCCCGGGAAATCGTATTTGGAAAGCAGTTCACGCACTTCCATTTCCACGAGTTCCAGAAGTTCTGGATCGTCCACCATGTCGCATTTGTTCATAAAGACGATGATGTAGGGAACACCCACCTGACGGGCCAACAGAATGTGTTCGCGAGTCTGGGGCATGGGGCCGTCCGCAGCGGAGACCACGAGAATGGCTCCGTCCATCTGGGCCGCGCCCGTAATCATGTTCTTGACGTAGTCCGCGTGGCCCGGACAGTCAACGTGGGCGTAGTGGCGTGCGCCCGTCTCGTATTCGACGTGGGCTGTGTTGATGGTAATGCCGCGTGCTTTTTCTTCCGGTGCTGCGTCAATCTGGTCGTAGGCCTTAGCCTCGCCACCATATTTTGCCGCCAGCACGGAGGTGATCGCCGCCGTCAAGGTGGTTTTGCCGTGGTCTACGTGACCAAACGTGCCGACGTTGACGTGCGGCTTGTTACGCTCAAATTTGCTCTTTGCCATGATTAACTCCTCTTAAAGAACGAAACTACTTTTTGTTGATAACCGCTTCAGCAACGTTTTTCGGTGCCTCAGTGTAATGTTTAAATTCCATGCTGTAGGTGGCACGACCTTGGGACAATGAACGCAGGCTCGTTGAATAACCGAACATTTCGGCCAGAGGCACTTCCGCCTTAATCAACTTGATGCCTCCCACCTGATCTTCCATCCCTTGCACCATACCACGACGACCCGACAGATCCCCCATGACATTGCCCATGTAGTCTTCCGGAGTCTCGACTTCGACCGCCATCATCGGCTCAAGCAACACAGGACTGGCTTTACGCATGGCATCCTTGAACGCCATCGAGGCCGCCATTTTGAACGCGTTTTCGTTCGAGTCGACATCGTGGTAAGAACCGTCAAAGAGCGTCACCTTGACATCCACCACGGGGAACCCGGCCAATACGCCGTTGGGCAACGTTTCGCGCAAGCCCTTTTCCACTGCGGGAATAAACTCGCGGGGCACACTGCCTCCCTTGATGGAATCGATGAACTCGAAACCTTTGCCGGTCTCGTTCGGTTCCAGTTTGATCCAAACATGTCCGTATTGTCCGCGACCACCGGATTGCTTAACGAACTTGCCTTCTTGTTCAACCGCCTTGCGAATCGCTTCACGGTAGGCCACCTGCGGCGCACCGACGTTCGCTTCCACACCAAATTCGCGCTTCATGCGATCGACGAGGATTTCCAGATGCAACTCGCCCATGCCTGAAATGATGGTCTGCCCGGATTCTTCGTCCGTGCGAACACGGAAAGAAGGATCTTCCTGCGCCAGACGATTCAACGCGATACCCATCTTTTCTTGATCGACCTTGGTTTTCGGCTCAACGGCCACGTGAATCACGGGTTCCGGAAATATCATGCGAACGAGGGTAATGACTTTATCGAGTGCGCAAAGCGTTTCACCCGTCGTCGCTTCCTTAAGTCCCACCGCTGCCGCAATATCCCCGGCAAACACTTCCTTGATTTCTTCACGCTGATTGGCATGCATTTGCAGAATGCGGCCAAGACGTTCCTTACGCCCTTTGATCGGGTTGTAAATCGTGTCGCCCGTCTTGATCGCACCGGAATAAACACGGAAGAAGGTCAGTTGCCCCACAAAGGGGTCCGTCATGATCTTAAACGCCAGCGCGGAGAACGGTTCGTCATCGGCCGCACGACGTTGCCCTTCTGTTTCATCTTCAAGAATGCCCTTGACCGGCGGAATGTCGGTCGGTGCCGGCATGTATTCGATCACGGCATCGAGCATGGCTTGCACGCCCTTGTTCTTGAACGCAGAGCCACACAACATCGGAATGATCTCATTCGCAATCGTGCGCTGCCGCAATGCCTTTTTGAGGTCTTCTTCGGAAAGGTCGCCCTCTTCAAGGTACTTGTTCATTAACTCTTCGGAAGCCTCAGCAGCCGCTTCCAACATTTTTTCGCGCCATTCTTTGGCCGTATCCAGAAGATCATCGGGGATGTCTCCATAGACGAACTGCGTCCCTTGTGAGGCATCATCCCACACGACAGCACGCATCTTGACCAAATCGATCACGCCCGTGAATTTGTCCTCGGCACCGATAGGAATCTGAAGCGGAATCGGATTGGCCTTGAGACGCTCGCGCATCTGGTCATGCACTTTGAAAAAGTTAGCCCCTGTGCGATCCATCTTGTTCACAAAAGCCAAACGCGGCACCCCGTACTTGTTGGCCTGCCGCCAAACAGTTTCCGATTGCGGCTGAACCCCCCCCACTGCACAGTAGACCATGCAAGCACCATCCAACACCCGCATGGAACGTTCTACTTCGATGGTGAAATCGACGTGACCCGGTGTGTCGATGATGTTGATGCGATGCTCTTGAAAGTTACCGCCCATTCCCTTCCAGAAACAAGTCGTGGCCGCTGAGGTGATCGTAATGCCACGCTCCTGCTCCTGCTCCATCCAGTCCATGGTGGCGGCACCGTCGTGCACCTCGCCAATCTTGTGATTGACACCGGTATAAAACAAAATGCGCTCTGTTGTCGTCGTTTTGCCAGCGTCAATATGCGCAGAAATGCCGATATTCCGGTAACGCTCAATGGGGGTCTTTCGTGCCACTTGGGTATCCTGTCTTTTCTAAAATCTTAGAAACGGAAATGCGAGAACGCTTTGTTGGCTTCTGCCATACGATGCACTTCTTCCCGCTTCTTCATTGCCGAACCACGTCCTTCCGCAGCTTCCATCAGCTCATTGGCCAACCGCTGCCCCATGGACTTCTCGTTACGCTTTCTGGCCGCTTCACGCAACCAGCGCATCGACAATGCCATGCGACGTGAGGGTCGAACTTCCACCGGCACTTGATAGTTAGCACCGCCCACACGACGACTCTTGACTTCGACGATCGGTTTGACGTTGTTAATGGCGAGGTTGAACACTTCGAGCGGGTCTTTGCCCCCTTTGCTCGTAATGTTGTCAAAGGCACCATAAATAATCCGCTCCGCCACTGACTTTTTGCCACTGGTCATCAGCACATTCACGAATTTTGATACATCCACACTCCCGAATTTTGGATCCGGCAGAATGTCACGTTTAGGAACTTCTCTACGACGAGGCATGATTCACCTTTCAATAACTGCTGTTAAGCCTTCTTGGCCCGCTTCGCGCCGTACTTGGAACGCGATTGTTTACGATCTTTCACCCCTTGCGTATCCAGACTACCGCGCACAATGTGATAACGCACCCCCGGTAAATCCTTAACACGACCACCCCGGATCAGCACCACGGAGTGTTCCTGCAAATTGTGACCTTCACCGCCGATGTAGGAGATAACCTCGAATCCGTTGGTCAAACGCACTTTGGCCACTTTGCGCAAGGCAGAGTTCGGTTTTTTCGGCGTGGTGGTGTAGACGCGGGTGCACACCCCCCGTCTGGCGGGGCAATTACCCAATGCGGGCACTTTGCTTTTGGTTTGCGGTGCCTGACGGCCCTTGCGGACGAGTTGATTAATGGTTGGCATATTATGGTGTCGTTAATGAATGGGGTATCGCCACGGTGAAAGGGCGCGAATTATATAGATCGAACGGAGCATGGTCAACCACTCCCTGTCATGCAATTTCCTCTTGGAGCACTTCCTTCGTCGGAACTTCTATCGCACGGCCTCCTGCAATATCTTCGCCAGCCGCCTGCATGAGGCGGTTTTTGTGATACGCAAGCCCCGTTCCGGCAGGAATGAGACGACCCACAATGACGTTCTCCTTCAAGCCACGCAGTTCGTCACGTTTGCCCATGATGGCGGCTTCCGTGAGCACTCGCGTCGTTTCCTGGAAAGAGGCCGCTGAAATAAACGAATCGGTGGAGAGGCTGGCTTTCGTAATACCCAAGAGCATGAACTGGAATTCAGCCGGTCGCTTGCCCTCATGAATCACCTTGTCGTTCTCATCGAGCAATTCAGCGCGTTCCACATGCTCTTCGCGGATGAAACGGGTATCACCCGGATCGGTAATCGTCACCCGACGCAACATCTGACGAACAATCACTTCAATATGCTTGTCGTTGATCTTGACCCCCTGAAGGCGGTAGACGTCCTGGACTTCATCAATGATGTACCGCGCTAGTTCCTCCACGCCTTTCAGTCGCAAAATGTCATGGGGGTCTGCCGGGCCGTCGACGATGACTTCCCCTTTGCTAACGACCTGACTATCGTGCGCCGTGACATGCTTGTCTTTGGGAATCAGATACTCATGGGCCATGCCGTCCGACTCGGTGATGACCAAGCGTTGCTTACCCTTGGTATCCTTACCAAAGCTGACGATTCCCGTCACCTCCGCCAACATACCGGGATCCTTGGGCGTGCGGGCTTCAAACAACTCGGCCACTCTGGGCAAACCACCCGTGATGTCACGCGTTTTCGCGGATTCCTGAGGAATACGAGCCAGAACGTCACCAACCGCAACCTCTTGCCCTGCCTTGACGGTAATGATCGACCCCACCTGAAGGGTAATGGCGACCGAATGATCCGTACCATGTGCCTTGACTTCCTGACCGGTTACATCCAGCAACTTGACCTGGGGACGCACCCCTTTGGAAGCCGCCGAGCTACTCCCCCCTCGGCCCTTGGTCTCCGTCACTTTCAACATGGAAAGCCCCGTCACGGAATCTTCTTCACGCAGAACAGTCTGACCTTCAATCACGTTGTCAAATTGAACCGTGCCCGCATATTCCGTCACGATAGGCCGCGTATGCGGATCCCACATCGCCAGCACCGCCCCCGTTTTGACGGGTTGCCCGTCATTGCCAAACAA
The DNA here is from genome assembly GCA_030689585.1 of Rhodocyclaceae bacterium. Taxonomy (GTDB): domain Bacteria; phylum Pseudomonadota; class Gammaproteobacteria; order Burkholderiales; family Rhodocyclaceae; genus Nitricoxidivorans. The sequence goes on from JAUYFZ010000104.1 coordinate 16,339, forward strand.
GGTGGCCCCGTAAGGAACTTTGTGACGCTCACGCTCACGACCATTGTCGTCCGACACAATCACTTCACCAGAACGTGCGATGACCACCTTGTCGTTTTTAGGATTGGTGACATAACGCATCGCCGCAGAGAACCGCAGAATACCGGTGCTCTTGGCCTCCACCTGACTCTGCGTTGCCGCACGGGAAGCCGCCCCCCCTACGTGGAAGGTGCGCATGGTGAGCTGGGTGCCCGGTGCGCCGATCGACTGCGCGGCAATCACCCCCACCGCTTCCCCCGCACACACCAGAATGCCCCGACCCAGATCGCGCCCATAACACTTGGCACATAACCCGTGACGCGTCTCACAAGACAACGGCGTTCTGACGAGCACCTCGTCAATACCCAGTGCCTCAATGGCATCCACCGCATCTTCATCCAGAAGTCGTCCTGATTCAAAGAGCACACGCTGATCAGCGGGATCCAGCAGGTCGCCGATGAGCACGCGCCCCAGAATACGTTCCCGCAACGGCTCGATCACTTCGCCGCCTTCCACCAGTGCCCTCATGGCAAAACCGTTCAAGGTGCCACAATCATTCTCGGTGACGACCAGATCCTGCGTGACATCCACCAGACGACGCGTCAGGTAACCGGAGTTCGCCGTTTTCAACGCGGTGTCCGCCAGACCTTTACGAGCACCGTGCGTCGAAATAAAGTACTGGAGAACGTTCAATCCCTCGCGGAAGTTAGTGGTGATCGGTGTTTCGATGATCGACCCGTCCGGCTTCGCCATCAGGCCGCGCATACCTGCCAACTGACGAATCTGCGCCGCAGAACCCCGTGCGCCGGAATCCGCCATCATGTAGATCGAGTTAAAGGAATCCTGAGTGACCATCTTGCCGGTCGTATCCATCACCTGTTCGTGCTGAAGCTGTTCCATCATGGCCTTGGCCACTTGGTCACCCGCACGTCCCCAGATATCGACCACCTTGTTATACCGTTCTCCCACCGTCACCAGACCGGAGGTGTATTGCTTTTCAATTTCTTTCACCTCGGATTCTGCCGCTTCGATGAGGGCGCGTTTTTGCGCAGGAACCTGCATATCGCCCACGGCAATCGAAATACCCCCTCGCGTGGCGAGCGTAAATCCGGACTGCATCAGCTTGTCGGCGAATACCACCGTTTCTTTCAGGCCACAACGACGGAAAGATTCGTCGATCAGTTTCGAAATTTCCTTCTTTTTGAGCGTCTTGTCGATCACTTTGAACGGCAGACCCTTCGGCAATATCTCTGACAGAATGGCACGACCGGCTGTCGTCGAATAACGGGTAGTCTTCTCGCGCCAGCCCTCACCCTCCGGCTCATATTCCTTGATGCGAATCTGAATGCGAGCATGGATATCCAGTTGCTGCGCGGCCATGGCCCGCTCGATCTCCGCAATATCTGCCAGAATCATGCCGGTTCCCTTGGCCGCGACATTTTCCCGCGTCGCGTAGTAAAGCCCCAGCACCACGTCCTGAGAAGGCACGATGATCGGCATGCCGTTGGCAGGAGACAACACGTTGTTGGAAGCCAGCATCAACGTGCGACATTCCATCTGGGCTTCCAGTGAGAGCGGCACATGCACGGCCATCTGGTCGCCGTCGAAGT
>JAUYFZ010000130.1 GCA_030689585.1 Rhodocyclaceae bacterium
TGGGTCCATTGTGCCTCGGTGACGAGGGTTTGGACTTCATCGAGGTTGTGTTGATGACCCGTGGTGAAATTGTCGATCCCTACCACGCGCTGATTGAGTTTGAGCAGGGTTTCCAGCAGGTTGCTGCCGATGAAGCCGGCGACACCGGTGATGAGCCATGTTTTTTGTGTGGCTTTGAGGTGCGCTTGTATCGTTTCGTAAGCGGTCATTAGAGTCTCCATGGCGTATGGCCATGGGCGATGATGGCGTTTGTTTCGTAAGCGGATTTGACATCGATAAAGATGCCGCCTTGTTTGAGTTTGCCGAGGATGTTGTCTAGCGGCATGGCCAGATACTCTTGATGGGAGACGGCGGCAACGAGGGCATCGGCTTGGGGCAGTTGCTCCCATGGAGTAAGGGTGATGGCGTATTCATGGTGCGCTTCTGCGGGTTCGGCGATGGGGTCGTGCACGCTGACTTGACAGCCGTAGTCTTGCAGTTCGCGCACGACATCGGCCACTTTTGAATTGCGCAGGTCGGGGCAGTTTTCCTTGAAGGTGATTGAGGGTGGCCGCGTCGTCACCAGAGACAACCTTGATAATTTTGGTGATGGTGCGTTCTTTGTCACCGGGGTTGACGCGCTCGGGGGAGTAGCCTACGTGAAATACGCCCCTCTCTCCTTGTCACTCTCCCGCCTGCGGGCGAGGGGAACATGCCCAGCGCATGCCGGAATGTTGTTCTAAAAGGGGGATGCAGACTTCTTCCGTTGCACCGGGGTAAACAGTGGATTCGTAAATGACGGTTGCGCCCTGTTTCAGGTGCTTTCCCACGAGGGTGGAAGATCCAATCAACGGGGAAAAGTCGGGGATATGGGCTTCGTCTACGGGGGTGGGGACGGCCACAATGATGAAGTCCGCTTCACGGAGGATGGCAGGGTCGGTCGAGACCGTGAGTTGGGTTGCGGCCTTCAGGTTTTCTGTGCTGACTTCGCCGGTAGGGTCGCAGTAATTTTTATAACTGGCGATCTTGGTTGCGGAGAGGTCGAAACCAAGGGTGCGGTATTTTTTTCCGAATTCGACGGCTAGGGGAAGCCCTACATAGCCTAGACCGACGATGGCGATAATGGGTTGGGTCATATTTTCATTTCGGCTCGGTGATGGATGTCTTGCCCGCACCATTGGGTCCAGCCACTACAATCAGGCGCGGTCTGATGGTCTCATTGCTCATGACACGGCGTGCGAACGATTTGCTATTCAGAAATTGACACCAAGAAAAGTTTCGATTTTTTTTGCGGCGTAATTGAGCATCTAAAAAATTTATGCTTTATTCCGCATATCCACGTAGTGTGCTTTAAGCTTGGTATATATTTCATCCAGAATTGATTTGGATACGAAAATTGCATTGAGTGCTTCTGCCGCTTGTTGCGGCTCGTCTTCATATTGGTGCGCAATGTTGTTTCTTATTTTTCTCAGTTCCAACCAGACATTTTTGTCGTCCAGCAGACCGATCTGTTCCAGCCTGTTCAAAACGTCAACAAAGGGCTTGTTTCTTGTGTTTTCTTCTTTCAGAAACTCAAGCAGCAAGATAAATAACTTTTCACCCATGGCATCTTGCAGTTTTGCGAACCTGAACAGGAACTGGTCGATGTGTTCGATTTCATCATCGGTTAACTGTTGATATTTTCTTGCATCCAGCGGCATAAACACGGACATTTTTGCATATGCGTGATTGATTCTTTTCAGGTGCTTGTCGCATTCTGCAATCAGTTTTTCAATCTTTAAATGGATCATAACATTACGCCCGTTCTCATTGCCTGCTGTTCTATGGGCCTATTTTCGTCAATAGCTAAAACAACATCAATTTTTTGTTCGCCGATTTTCTGTTCAAGTGAAACCAGAAATTTAATCTTGTGCGTGAGGTCTTTTCCTGTTTGCGTCTTAATATACAGGTCTATATCGCCGCCTCTTTTTTCATCGTCCACCCTGCTGCCAAATAGAAATACTTCAACCTTCGATCCAAATACCTCTTGGGCGGATTGCTTGATGGCAGCAACTTCAAAGGTGGTCAACCGCACTAGGAATTCACTCCAAAGAATGCTTCGAGCTTTTCGACCATAAAACTTAGCATTTCTTCATTCAGGCCTGGATACACGCCGATCCAGAAAGTGTCATTCATCACTTTATCCTTCAAGGGGAGGGTGGGGGTGGGGATGGGGTTAACTTCGCGGAAGATCATCATCCGTCAGTTCCGCCGCCCGCGCACCTTGCTGCCAGGGCAAGGCTATGCGATTAATCTCGCTGATTTTCTGGCGCAGGCTATCGAGAGCGCGGCCAGCCCTGCCCGGGCCGACGAATCCAGGGGGCCGGACGCGAGCCATTCAAAATCAAATTGCAGTGCTTGTTTCATCAGGCGGCCCGCCATCGCTGCAATACTTCTTCGCGAAACGGGTCTGTTTCTGGCATCGGGTAGCCATGAACGTCTTGTCCGGTCGAGGAACTGCTTGGGGTAATGGGTGCGGGAGAGCGGCCACAGCCGTGTGCCGGAACCGCCGCAGAGGATGACGGGGAGGATGGAGGCAACGGCGGTCATTCCAGCACCCTCTTCTTCCGCTCCGCCGCTGTCGTTTCAAGCTGTGGCACTTGGCTGTAGCCGTTGAATTTGATCGAGGCGCGTAGTCGTTTGATGAGGTCGGCTCTGGTGATGTTGCCTTGTGTTTCGCGCAGATGTTTGCACAGGTAGTAGGTGAATGCTCCGTTGTAGCTGCCGTTGATGTAGGCATCGGCGGAGGTTTGGTTGTCGCGGCAGCCGGCGAAGAGGACATGGCCGGTGATGCCCATGATGGGTTTGCTGGTGCCTTTGAGCATGTTGCGCTTGGGGAGGTCTTCTTCTTCACCTTCTGCGCGACAGGCGATGTCGACGGGGGGAATGAGGAAGCGGGGGTTGGGGTATCCAACGCCCTCTCCCCCGCAAGCGGGCGAGGGGGGAGAGAATGGGGTGGGTTGATTTCGTGTGCCGGTGCCAGAATGGCAGGAATCGAGCAGGACTTCGAGGTTGACGCCTTTGGGCAGTGTGGCGAAGCGGTCGCGCAGGTCGTCGTCGGTAATGAAAGTTCCGTCCCAGTCCATGTCGTGCGGGCAGATGATTTCGTCGAGTTGATCTTTGAGTTCGTCACCGTCGCGGTCACGGATTTGGGAGCCGTGGCCGGAGAAGTGGAAGAGGAGGCGGTCGCCCGCTTTGGCATCTTTGATGAGCCAGTCGATGCGGGTGAGGATGGCGGCTTTGGTGGCGCGGGCATCGGTAAGCACACGGATGTTTTTGACGGTGAAGCCGAAGTATTTGAGCAGGATGTCGCGGAGATTGGTGACATCGTTGACGCAGCCTTGCAGATCGGAGCCGGGGGTTTTGTAGCGGTTGATGCCGACTAGGAAGGCTTTTGAAGTGGATGCTTTTGAAATAGGTTGGGTCATTTGAGTCGCTTGGTTCCATCAGCAGAGAGCATTTTCAGTTGACTACAGTTTGTAGCCAACTGGCTGCCTTCTTTCTTGAGTCTTGTTTTCAGAACGCTCCAGTATTTACGGGGGTTAGGACTGTCGGTTAGCACAGATACAACATCGACGATGCTGAAATACCATGCCTCGTGTTCGTCATCCCAAAGAGAGCGTATGTGTTTGTTCTCAAAAAGCTTGATGCTGGACATGACTAGGAGGGGCGAGAGTGCAGGATGGTTACGTGTTCCGTGCCGGATGATCAGTTGAATGGCAATCGCCGTTTTATCGACATGGTAACAATCCGCTTCGCGAATTTTCGCGAAGGTTTGAATACCGATGGGAGTTTCTTGCGGGTGATCTTGCCTTGAGGTTTTATGGTCAATTTGTGCGTTTCTGTTTGATCGTGTGCTTGAACTTCAGAATCGCTAAATTCAGTTCGATTGAGGTTTCTGTGTCGTTCGTTTGAAAACCATCGTCCAGTATGTCGGCGATCAGTTCCCCGCTTCTTTGCATCAGTGTTTTTTGTTCGGCTTTGTTCTGAACGACAGATAACTCCTTGATACTTCTGGAAAGTGATCTGATTTTCGCAAAGGTTTCGATGATTGAGATGGTCGCTTGCGTTGCTTGGTGGCTTTTGAGTATGGTGGCGAGCATATATAAGCCTTTTTCTGTAAAGGCCGTTGGAAGTTTTACCTTGCCCCCTTTTATTGAAGTCGAAAATTTCGTCTTCAATAATTCCCACTCACTTTTATCAAGCTCAATCAGATATCCATCTGGAAATTTATCGAGATTGTTCTTCACCGCCTCGTTGATTCTTTTTGTTTCAACGCCGTAGATGCTGGCTACATCTGCATCAAGCAGAACTTCTTCTCCTCGGATGGAAAGGATTAGTTCTTTCAGGTTGTCTATGGAAATAATGGTGTTCATGGCACAAGCACTTCCATGGCGGGATGCTTTTCTCTCAACAGAGTCGCCAGTGATTGTTTAGCAGGCTCATCACCATGCACCAGACGTACCTGCCTGGGTTTTATCAGCATTCGTCCGATGAAGTCGAGTAGGTTTTTTTGATCGGCGTGGGCGGAGTAGCCGCCTAAGGTGTGTATGCCGGCGCGGATGGTGATGCGCTCATTATCCAAATCGACATAACCGCCTTTGGGGCCGTAGGTTTGAATGGCGCGCCCTGGCGTGCCTGCGGCCTGGTAGCCGACGAAAAGCACGTCGTGGCGGGGGTCGTTCAGCATGGCTTTGAGGTAGTTGGCGATGCGACCGCCGCTACACATGCCGGAAGCGGCGATGACGATGGCGGGGTGGGCGGTGCGGGTGAGTTCTTTGATGTGGCCTAAGTGTGCTGCGTGATCGTCAATGGTGGTGAGCTGCTCGAAAGTCAGCGGATGGCGACCGGCGGTGATTTTGCGACGGGCTTCCTTGTCCCAGTGCGCTTTGAGTTGAGTGTAGGCCGCTGTGAAGTTCGCTGCCAGGGGGGAATCCACGATGATTCGGAGTTGCTTCCAGGCAACACCCGGCGCGGCGGGTTGTTGCTGGTTGCTGTGAATGATCTCTTCCAGTTCGTAGAGCAGTTCCTGCGTGCGCCCGATGCTGAAGGCGGGAATGAGGAGGGTGCCTTTGTTGGCCAGCACGCGCTCGCACAGGGTTTTAAGGCGCAGGCGGCGGTTCTTGCGCGGTTCGTGAATCCGGTCTCCATAGGTGGATTCCAGAACGACAACATCCGCACTGCGAGGGGGTTGGGGTGCGGGTAAAAGCGGTGTGTAGGGTGCGCCCAGATCGCCGGAGAAGATGACACGTTCTGTGGGGTGTTTGACTTCACATTCCACATAGGCGGAACCGAGGATGTGCCCTGCCGGATGAAGTTTTACGCGGAGTTCCGGAAGGATGCGATGCCACTGCTTATAGGCTAACGGCAGGGTTTGCTGACGAATCTGCGCCAAGAAACGATTGATGAGGGTCTGGTTTTGCGTAAAGCCGATCTTGAGCGCGTCTTCGAGCATCAGCGGTAGCAGGATCGCGGAGGCTTCGGAGCACAGGAGATGACCTTTGAATCCGGCGGCGAGGAGATACGGAATGCGGCCGATATGGTCGATGTGAACATGGGTGATAACCAGCGCACGAATCTTGTCGACGGGAAAGGTGATGTCCAGCTTGTTGGCATGGGCACCGCCGTCTTGCGAAGATTCCGCTCCCTGGAAAAGCCCGCAATCAACGAGGATGGATTGACCATCCGACAGTTTGAGTTGGTGGCAGGAACCGGTGACGCCGGTCGTAGCACCGTGATGGAGGATTTCAAACAAGGGAGTGATTTTGGCAGGCTACCGCCCTGCTGTGCAGGGTTTGCACGGCATCAAGGAGGTTGTTCAACTTCTGAACGGACGGGATTGTAGCCGAATTGGATAGGGGCGGGCAATTTTTCTGGGACAAATT
>JAUYFZ010000140.1 GCA_030689585.1 Rhodocyclaceae bacterium
GCTTCCATTGAGACGAAAAAAATTGTAGAACCGGTGCTCCAAGCACTGGCCCCGGCAGCGGATCGTGGCTGGGCACATGTTGGGCCGATGGGGGCTGGGCATTACACCAAGATGATTCATAACGGTATCGAATACGGCATGATGCAAGCACTGGCCGAAGGTCTTGAGTTGCTACGGGGTAAGAAAGAATTCGACCTCGATCTGGCCCAACTCACCGAACTATGGCGGCACGGTTCCGTGGTGCGAAGCTGGCTGCTCGACTTAACCGCTGAAGCCTTGCAACACGATCAGTCCCTAGAAAATGTTGCTCCCTTCGTCGCCGATTCCGGCGAAGGTCGCTGGACCGTGGTGGAAGCCGTCGAACAAGGAGTCGCCGCACCCGTGCTGACCCTGGCACTCCAGATGCGTTTCGCCAGCCAAGATAGTAGAGGTTACGGTTATCGCCTGCTTTCGCTTATGCGCAATGCTTTTGGCGGACACGCGGTGAAGGAGAGTAAAACAGCATGACCGAACCCACCATCACCTGCCCTAACTGCAAGACTGACATCCGTTTGACGGAATCATTAGCAGCTCCCTTGATCGCGGCCACGCAGCAGCGTTTCAAACAACTACTCGCCCAAAAAGATGCGGACATTGCTCAACGTGAAATCGGACTTCGCAACAAGGAAAAACAGATTGCCGAAACTCAGCGCACCCTGAACGAACAGGTCGCAACCCAAGTCGCAGATCAACTCAAATCCGAACGGGCAGGACTCATCGCCGAAGAATCCAGAAAAGCAAAACAGGCGGCCGCCGTTGAATTGGAAGGCAAGGCGCGAGAAGTTGTCGACCTGCAAGAGGTATTAAAACAGCGCGACATCAAACTGGCCGAGGCTCAAAAGGCACAGGTGGAACTCATTAAGAAACAACGCGAACTCGATGATGCCAAGCGGGAACTCGATCTCACTGTTGAAAAACGTGTGCAAGAAAGTCTGACTGAAGTCAGAACCCAAGCCAGGAAAGAAGCTGAAGACGGACTCAAACTGAAGGTCATGGAGAAGGATCAAACCATCGCCTCCATGCAACAAAAAATCGAAGAACTCAAACAGAAAGCCGAGCAGGGATCGCAACAACTGCAAGGCGAGGTGCAGGAACTGGAACTGGAAAACCTCCTGCGCGTCAAATTCCCCTTCGACAGCATCGAACCCGTACCCAAAGGCGAATTTGGTGGTGATGTTCTGCATCGAGTCGTCAGCCAGAGCGGACAACCCAGCGGCACCATTCTTTGGGAATCGAAACGCACCAAGAATTGGAGCGACGGTTGGCTGGTGAAACTGCGCGAAGACCAACGCACAGCAAAAGCGGAACTCTCGGTACTGGTTAGCCAAACCCTGCCAAAAGGCATAGAAACCTTCGATATCATCGACGGTGTTTGGATTGCCAGCCCACGCGCTGCCCTGCCTGTTGCCACCATCCTGCGCCATACCCTGTTACAGGTCAGCCTAGCTCGACAAGTTACGGAGGGGCAACAAACCAAAACAGAGATGGTCTATCAATACCTCACCGGCCCCCGTTTCCGCCAGCGAGTAGAAGCCATCGTTGAAGCGTTTTCTACCATGCAGGAAGACCTAGATCGCGAACGCAAAGCCATCATGAAACAATGGGCCAAACGCGAAGAACAAATCGAGCGGGTGATGGGCGCGACGGTTGGGATGTATGGCGATTTGCAGGGGATAGCTGGGAAGTCGTTGCAAGAGATTGAGGGGTTGGAATTGATGGCTTTGGAAGATAAGCACGCATGACCCACGAAGCGGCACACTATTGGGTAGCAGCAAAACTCACGGAGGTAAGTTATGAAAACCATCGATCCTTGCACCCTCGTCATCTTCGGTGTTGGCGGCGATTTGGCGCGACGCAAACTGCTACCGGGGTTATTCCATCTGGAGATGGTCGGGCGGCTACCCGCGGAGGTCAAAATTTTAGGCTGTGGTCGCAAAAACTGGAGTCAGGAGGAATGGATCGCCGAAGTCCGCAGCATGATAAAAACTAAGTGTGCCACTGAACCGGATGCCGTAGCTTTCGAGCGATTCAGTACCCGACTGTATTACCACGTCAGTCCAGCGAACGATGCGGATGCCACCCTGCGTTTGCAGAAAACACTGGAAGAAACGCCGGAATTACCGCGCAACATCGTTTTCTATATGTCGGTACGGCCCGGTGAGTTCCAGGCCATCATTGATCGATTGGGGGAACTGGGGCTACTCAAGGAAACCAACGGATGGCGGCGCGTGGTGATCGAAAAGCCCTTTGGTTACGATCTTCTTTCTGCTCAAACTCTGCAACGTAGCCTGTACAAACACCTGAACGAACCGCAAATTTTCCGTATCGACCACTATCTTGGCAAAGGTACGGTGCAAAACATTATGGTATTTCGCTTTGCCAACCTGCTGTTGGAACCGCTATGGAATCACCACTACATCGATCACGTGCAGATTACGCACTCGGAAACGCTGGGCATTGGTAGCCGCGCCGGTTATTTTGAAGGGTCAGGTGCGCTACGCGACATGATGCAAAGCCATCTGCTGCAACTCATGGCTTTGGTGGCGATGGAACCTCCGGTTACGTTGACAGCGGAGCATCTGCGCGACGAAAAGGTCAAAGTGTTAAAAGCCATTCGCCCCATTACCCAGAACGCTGTGCATGCCCACGCCTTTCGGGGTCAGTATTCAAGCGGCACGATGAACGGTCAGTCGGTGCTTGGTTATCTTGATGAATCCGGTGTCGCCCCTGACAGCGTGACCGAAACCTATGCCGCCTTAAAACTTTTCGTCGACAACTGGCGTTGGTCGGGCGTACCCTTTTATCTACGTACCGGCAAACGCATGGCAGAAGGCAGTTCTGCCATTTGCATCCGATTCAAAACACCGCCACAAGACCTATTGCGCCATACCCGACGCGATCCGGCGCGCCCCAACTGGATCATGCTCGGCATTCAACCCAACGATTGCATGAAGATGGAAATGCAGGTGAAAGTCCCCGGACTCGACCTTTCCACCCGCACCATGAGCCTTGATGCCACCTATCGCAAGGGACACGACGTGGACTACGATGCCTACGAAGGGCTTCTACTCGACGTGATGCAAGGCGATCAATCGCTCTTTCTGCGTATCGACGAGGTGGAATGGGCCTGGCGCGTCGTCGATCCCGTGCTCAAAGTCTGGGCGATGGAACGTGATTTCATCAATACCTATCCGGCAGGAAGCTGGGGGCCCCGCGGCACTTATCGCCTATTCGACCGAGACGATCAATTCTGGCGACATTCGCTGGATATTGAAGGGGGGGATTTACAGGCTTATTAATGACGATCTGATTCCAACTCCATGGGTAAAATGCGAAGCTCACTCTCCGCGGCCATTCCCATGACCATCACCCTTAAATCCCCTGAAGAAATCGAAAAAATGCGCGTTGCCGGTCGACTGGCGGCGGAAGTATTGGACTACATCGGCCCTTTTGTTAAACCCGGTGTGACTACTGCCGAACTAGATCGGCTATGTCACAACCACATGGTCAAAACGCAGGCGTGTTATCCGGCACCGCTGCATTACAGCGTGGGCAAACATCCTCCCTATCCGAAATCCATTTGCACGTCGCTTAACCATCAAGTGTGTCACGGCATACCGAATGATCGTCCCATTAAAAAGGGCGACATTCTCAACCTTGACATTACGACGCTCAAAGAGGGGTGGCATGGGGACACCAGCCGGATGTTCATCGTCGGACAGGAGGCCTCCATTCTGGCTAAAAGACTCTGCGTTATCTCGCATGAATGCCTGTGGCGGGCTATTGAACAGGTGCGCCCCGGAAAACGGTTAGGGGATATTGGCGCGGCTATTCAGCGTCATGCCGAAAAAAATGGATTCTCTGTCGTGCGGGACTACTGCGGCCACGGCATCGGGCGCAACTTTCATGAAGAACCTCAGGTAGCCCACTTTGGAAAACGAGGCGAAGGGGACGAACTATTGCCAGGGATGACCTTTACCATTGAACCGATGATCAATGCCGGAAAAGCAGCCGTTTCCGAACTGCCCGATGGTTGGACAGTGATTACGAAAGACCGCAGTCTTTCCGCCCAATGGGAACATACCGTGGTGGTCACGGAAACCGGTGTCGATGTCTTGACCCTTTCCGTCGGAATGCCTCCTAAACCCAATTTCTGATGATTCGTAACTACTCAGGTCGGCGTCAATCTCCCTCCCCTTCAAGGGGAGGGCTGGGGTGGGGATGGGGTTCTACGCGGAATTCCCCCCCCCATCCCCCTCCCTGCCTCCCCCTTGAAGGGGGAGGAGAGCTGTGTTCCGACCGGACCTGAGTGGTTACGATGATTCTATGAATGTGCAAACCGCCAGAACCCTGTTGCAAGAAGGGCAAGCCAGTTTGCGTGCCGCCTACGAACGACACAATAATGCCGTCGCATTACTTCGTGGCCGTACGCGTTGGGTAGATCGTGTTTTATGTGATCTTTGGAAAAAGCAGGAAATCCCCGATGAGATAGCTTTGGTCGCTGTCGGCGGCTATGGTCGTGGCGAGCTGTACCCTGCTTCGGATATTGATTTACTGCTTTTGGTACCGGAAGGGCTGGATGTCAGCCATCACCCCCGCATTGAATCGCTCATCGGGAAATTTTGGGATAGCGGACTCGATATTGGTCATAGCGTTCGCACCATTAACGAATGTTTGCACGAATCGGCACAAGACATCACGATTCAAACAGCCCTGCTAGAAGTACGCCCGTTATGTGGCGATGCTGCCTTGTTCTCTGCATTTTGCAAGAAGTTCCGCGAAACACTCGATCCCATTGCTTTTTTCAAGGCGAAGGAACTAGAACAGGAAGAACGTTACGCACGGTATCAGGATACGCCCTACAGCTTAGAACCCCATTGCAAAGAAAGTCCGGGGGGATTAAGGGATTTGCAGATGATCCGCTGGCTGGCGAATGCAACCGGGTTGAAATCTTCCCCAGAAGATTCTCGTGAACTCGCTCAAACAGAAACTTTTTTACGACACATTCGTATCCGGATGCACTATTTGGCAGGGCGACGGGAAGATCGGTTGTTATTCGAATTCCAAGAACGATTAGCGGCGAGCTATGGAATACAAGCCAGTGCCGCCAAGCGCGCTTCAGAAATATTGATGCAACGTTATTACCGTAACGCTAAACGAGTAACACAACTCAATTCTCTTGCTATTCAAAGTTTCACGCCTCCTCTGCCCACCACAAATATCATCAATGAATACTTGCAAATAAAAGGAGATATGCTCGATATTCGCGATGATGCTGTATTCGAACATACTCCTTCCGTTAT
>JAUYFZ010000146.1 GCA_030689585.1 Rhodocyclaceae bacterium
TCTTCCAGATCATCTGCGGGTTCCAGAGAATCAAAACCTTCCCGGATGAGTACATGGCAGGTCGTGCAGGCGCAGGCCTGTTCGCAAGCGTGTTCGATTCCAATATCGTTTTCCAGCAAGGCATCACACAAAGATTGCCCCCGCTTGACCTCTATCACCTTACCTGCTGGGCAAAGAGTTGCGTGAGGTAACACGGTTATTTTCGTCATACGGAAAGCTCCTCGATTTTTTTACCCGATAGCGCACGAGAAACACTTTGATTCATCCGGCGGGCCGCAAATTCTCCCGTGCCTTTGTTTAAGGCATCCATGGCGTTATCAATAGCACGACGATCATCACCCATCATGACCGCCTGTAGGCGTGCAATCTGCATTTCAACGGGAACACGTTCTGCCACAGACAGTAATGGAGCATCTTCCCGTAAGGCAGATTGCACCGCTTCAATGAGCCGCTGCGCTTCAACCTGCGCCTCACGCAAGGCACGTCGGAAGGCATCGTCCGAAGCATGAGAGAACCCTGCCTTGAGCATGGCGGCCACTTCATCATCTGTCAGACCATAGGAAGGCTTCACCTCAATGTGGGCTTCATGTCCACTCGTCTGTTCGCGGGCCGTGACGGAGAGCAATCCATCGGCATCCACCTGAAATGTCACGCGGATGCGTGCCGCGCCCGCTACCATCGGCGGAATGCCATGCAACTCGAAACGAGCCAGGCTGCGACAATCCGACACAAGCTCTCGCTCTCCTTGCACCACATGCAACGCCAAGGCCGTCTGCCCGTCTTTGAAGGTGGTGAAGTCCTGGGCACGCGCAATGGGGAGGGTCGAATTACGCGGAATGATCTTCTCTGTTAAGCCTCCCATGGTTTCCATGCCCAGCGAAAGCGGAATGACATCCAGCAAAAGCCAGTCGTCCCCAACGGCTCGGTTACCTGCCAAAAGATTGGCCTGTGTGGCGGCTCCCAGTGCCACGACTTTGTCCGGGTCTAGATTGTTGAGTGGTTCCTGGCCGAAATATTCGCCTACCGCCTTTTGTATCTGGGGCATCCGCGTGGCCCCTCCCACCATGACCACGCCCTTGATGTCGGCGGGTTGCAATCCCGCATCGCGCAGTGCGCGTCGAGTGGGTCCCAATGTTTTTTGCACCAGTGTCTGGGTGATTTCCGTAAAAACCTCACTGGTCAGACGCATATCCACGAATTCCCCCGTCGACAAGCGGGCGGTAATGGGGGCTTCACCGTGCAGTGTCAAATATTCCTTGGCTTCTCTCGCCCGCACCTGTAGCAAACGGGTATCGCCTTGGGAAAGGGGAGTCAGTTGCGCCTGTTCGATAATCCAACAGAAAACGCGATGATCAAAATCATCCCCTCCCAGCGCGGAATCTCCGCCGGTCGCCATGACCTGAAATATCCCTTTGGACAGTTTCAGGATGGAAATATCAAAGGTGCCGCCTCCCAGATCGTATACGGCATAAATCCCCTCTGCCGCGTTATCCAGTCCGTAGGCAATCGCAGCGGCGGTGGGTTCATTGAGCAGACGTAGAACATTTAAGCCAGCCAAGCGAGCCGCATCTTTGGTGGCTTGTCGTTGGGCATCGTCAAAATAAGCGGGCACGGTAATGACAACCCCCGTAAGCGGCCCCCCCAATGCACTTTCAGCACGGGTTCGTAGCACATTGAGAATATCGGCAGAGACCTCCACAGGGGATTTGACCCCCTGTTCCGTGCGCAACCTTACCTGTCCATCCCCTTCAACAAAATCGTTCGGCATGGCTTCAATGTGAGCTATATCCGATAGCCCCCGTCCCAAGAATCGCTTAACAGACACCAAGGTATTTTTCGGGTCGCTGGCTTGTCGACTTTGAGCTTCAAACCCCACTTCAATAGAGCCATCTGCGCCGTAATGAACCACAGAAGGCAGCAAGGGCCGTCCCAGTTCATCGTGCAGCACGACTGACAAGCCGCTTCGAACGGTGGCGACCAGTGAATTGGTGGTTCCTAAATCAATTCCCACCGCTAAACGATGTTCATGGGGAGCGGTAGATTGTCCAGGTTCAGAAAGTTGTAGTAAGGCCATATCAATATTATTCTTCGATGATTATCAAAGCTTCGTCAATGTCGTGAAGAAGTTTGTCTTGAAACATAAGCGCACGCACCATTCCCGCCGCTTCCAAGAAGTCGCACCGCTCATCTATCGCCTGTTGTAACTGTATATGCTGAGAGGCGATTTCATTTTTTATGCGACGATGCAGTTCATCCAGTAGCGGCGCATTCTGTTGATTTCGTGCGGTCATCACGGCTTCACGCGCTTCCATTTGACGCATCAGAAAATCGATCGGCATCACCGTATTATTTTCAATGTCGACATCATGGCCTAATAGCTGCAACAAATACGCCGCCCGTTTTCCTGGATGTTTGAGTGTTAGCCAGGCTTCATTGACCTTCGTCGCCAGTTGCATCGCCAGACGACGTTCTGATTCCCCCAAGTGTGCATGTTTATCAGGATGCACGGTGGCTTGAATGCGCTGATAGCGACGTTCCAGATCGTGAATATCCAGCGTTTGGCGACGAGGAAGATTGAAAAGCGCGAAGTAGTCTTGATGAAAATCCATTAGATGCTAGCGTATTCGATAATGTTGGAAACGTGAGTGTGACGAAGGTGCTTATCCTGTTCTATTACGTTGAACCCCAGCATTCTGCAATGCGTTTCAGCCGCTTTTGAATAAGCTACCAAGTCGTTTTGATACTGGTTAGCAAGGCGATCACGTGTGGCATGGATTTCCGCCACAATCGGATCATGCCAAATGGGATGATTTGTATTCATGAGAAAACCTCCTTAAGTTCAAAGGGTGTCACCAATTCTGGCAAGAT
>JAUYFZ010000169.1 GCA_030689585.1 Rhodocyclaceae bacterium
GGGGTCGGTAGATGCCCTAAGTTTCATCATGCGGGGTGGGCTTCGTGACCATGCCAGTTAACGTGAAATAACCAGACAACATGAAAAAACAGTTCGGAGTACCCCGTATCAAACGAGCGTAGCGAGCCGATGAGAACCCCCCGAGAGGGGGGCGAAGGGGGGCGGGTGTTTAATCGCATTTGACGGATTTCATGTGACAGGGGTGAACTTCGTGACCATGCGAGTTAGTTGAGTGCGCGTAGTAAGAAAACCGTAAGCAGTGTCGGTTGTAATGAGGGGGATATATTCATTGACCTTAAAGGAGATACTTTATGTCTGCAATTGAATCGATGCTTCATGAGAGCCGCATTTTCCCGCCCTCTTCGGAGCTTGTCCAAAACGCCGCCATTTCCGGCATGGCCGCTTATGAGGCGTTGTGTCAGGAGGCCGAGCATGACTATGTAGGTTACTGGGCGCGGCTGGCCCGCGAACATATCGTCTGGAAGCAGCCTTTCACTCAAGTGCTTGATGAGTCGAATGCGCCTTTTTATCAGTGGTTTGCGGATGGCACACTGAACGTTTCTTATAACTGCCTGGACAAAAATATCGACGCGGGTCTTGGCGACAAGGTCGCGCTCATTTTTGAAGCCGATGATGGACAGGTGACACGGGTGACTTACCGCGAACTGCTTTCCCGTGTTTGCGCGTTTGCCAACGCGCTCAAGGCACGCGGCATTGCGAAGGCAGACCGCGTGTTGATCTATATGCCGATGTCCGTTGAAGGCATCATCGCCATGCAGGCTTGCGCACGTATTGGGGCGATTCATTCGGTGGTGTTCGGCGGGTTTTCGGCAAAATCGGTGCAGGAGCGTATTCAGGATGCCGGTGCTGTTGCTGTCATTACGGCGGATGCGCAGAGGCGCGGTGGCCGCACTATCGCGTTAAAACCTGCCGTGGATGAGGCACTTGCCATGGGGGGCTGCCAATCTGTCAAGAACGTCATCGTTTATAAACGGACGGAAAATCCGTGCAATATGGTTGCGGGTCGTGATCTCTGGTGGTCTGAAGCCATCGTCGATCAGCCCGATACCTGTGAGCCGGAATGGGTGAATGCCGAGCATCCGCTTTTTCTGCTCTACACCTCTGGTTCGACTGGCAAGCCCAAGGGGGTTGTGCATTCCACGGGTGGTTATCTGCTACACGCGATTTTGACAATGAAATGGGTATTCGATCTCAAACCTACCGATACCTTCTGGTGTACCGCCGATATTGGTTGGGTGACAGGTCATACCTATGTGACCTACGGGCCACTTGCCTGCGGTGGTACCGAGATTGTTTTTGAGGGCGTGCCCATATACCCTGATGCCGGTCGTTTCTGGAAAATGATCCAGAATCACCAAGTCACTATTTTCTATACGGCTCCCACGGCGATTCGTTCGCTCATCAAGGCCAACGAAGCCAATCCGGCGACCGCGCCGGATAATTACGACCTGTCCAGTTTGCGCATTCTGGGTTCTGTGGGCGAGCCGATCAACCCAGAGGCGTGGATGTGGTATCACACCCACGTCGGCGCAAGCCGCTGCCCGATCATGGATACCTGGTGGCAGACGGAAACTGGCGGTCACATGATTACGCCGCTGCCTGGTGTCACACCGCTGGTGCCCGGCTCCTGCACCCTGCCTTTCCCCGGTATTCAGGCCGAAATTGTGGATGAAACGGGGGCGAATGTTGAATGGGGCAAGGGTGGATTTCTGGTCATCAAGAAACCTTGGCCGTCCATGATTCGCACCATCTGGGGCGATCCAAATCGCTTCAAGAAATCTTATTACCCTGAAGATTTTCAGGAAAAGTTCTACCTTGCGGGCGACGGCGCGGTACGCGATGCCCATCGGGGTTATTTCACCATCATGGGGCGTATTGACGATGTGCTCAATGTTTCCGGCCATCGGCTGGGAACGATGGAGATTGAATCGGCCTTGGTATCCAACCCAATCGTGGCCGAGGCGGCGGTGGTAGGTCGTCCGGATGACCTGACGGGCGAAGCTGTCTGCGCTTTCGTGGTATTGAAACAGGCTTGTCCTGAAGGCGAAAAAGCGTTGGCCATTGCCAGCGAGCTGCGCAACTGGGTGGCCAAGGAAATTGGCTCCATCGCCAAGCCCAAGGATATTCGTTTTGGTGACAATCTTCCCAAGACCCGTTCCGGCAAGATCATGCGCCGATTACTGCGTGCGTTGGCCAAGGGCGAGGAGATTACCCAAGACGTATCGACGCTGGAAAATCCGGCCATTCTTGAACAGCTCAAGCATACCGCTTGAGCATTTCGGGAGACGACCGTTAGAATCCTTCTTGCCGAAGACGAGGCGGTTATGGAAGCTTGCTACGTAATCAGTCCTTCTCGCCTGAAAACGCCATGAGGAGATGCAGTAGGCTGACGAATACGTTGTAGATGTCCAGATACACCGCTAAGGTCGCGCTGACGTAGTTGGTTTCACCGCCTTGCATGATGCGGTTGATGTCATAAAGGATGTAGGCCGAGAAGAGCACGACGGCAATGGCGGAGATGGTCAGAGCCAGGGCAGGAATCTGAAAAAAGATGTTGGCGACCATGGCGACGAGCAGCAGGATCATGCCCGCAAACAGGAACTTGCCGAGGTTGGAGAAATCCCGTTTTGTGGTGGAAGCGACCCCAGCTAACGTGAAGAAAATCGCGCCTGTTCCGCCGGCGGCCATGGCAATCAGCGAGCCACCGTTTGAAAAGCCCAAGGCGACTTGCAGGATGCGGGAGAGCATCAATCCCATGAAGAAGGTGAAGCCGAGTAGCAGGACCACGCCCATGCTGCTGTTTTTGGTGCGTTCGATGCCCCACATGAATCCTATCGCGATGCCGATGAAGAGGAGGAAGGCGATGAACGGGCTGTCTGCCATGAAGGAAAATTGCATCTGGATGCCCAAGAGTGCGCCGAGGATGGTCGGCACCATCGACAGGGCCAGAAGGGCGTAGGTATTGCGTAAAACGCGGTTTTGCGCAAACGCGAAGTCTTGTGTGGAGGTGGATTGAAGAATGTTGTTCATGGTGCGGATCTCCTTGAGTGATGATTTTTCATTGTAACTTCTTTGAGCGAGGTGAGATAACGTGGCCACTGTTTTAAATAATTCTGTGCCGCACGCCGAATGCGTTCTAGGTCTTCATCGGTCACTTCGCGCACGATTTTTCCAGGGGAGCCGATAACCACCGAGCGATCTGGGATGATTTTGCCTTCCGGAATCAGGGTATTGGCACCGATCAGGCAATGCTGGCCGATCACGGCATGGTTCAGGATGACACTTTTCATGCCGATGAGTGAATCGCTACCGATGGTGCAACCGTGCAGCATGACAAGATGTCCGACGGTGACACGACATCCGATGGCAAGAGGCGCACCTAGGTCGGTATGCAGGATGGAACCATCCTGAATGTTGGTGTCTTCGTCAATCGTGATGGGGTCGTTATCGCCGCGCAATACTGTATTCCACCAGAGGCTGACGTTTTTACCCAACCGGACATCGCCGATGACGGTGGCATTCGGGGCAATCCAGACAGGATCAGCGAATTGGGGATGGCGATTCTCTAGGGTGTAGATTGTCATGAGGTCGCTCTCAAAAATTCATTCCGCAGTTGATCCGAGGTGTCGAATGCCCCCGTGAATGCCTGCGTGATGACGCGCTCATCACCACGACGATCTTCACCGAGGAGCAAGCACAGTTGTTCGGCTTCGACGAGGCAGGCGGCCCCACGCGCTTTGCCGTGATGGTGCAGGGCTTCGGCAATATCCCGTGTCATCCATTCCTGATAGGTAAAGCGATGACCGATGGCATCCACGAGTCGGGCAATGCGCCCGAATCCGTGCAGTCGTCCGCCGGGCAGGTAGGCGACATGGGCTACACCGCGAAAGGGCACCAGATGATGGGGGCAAACTCCGTGAATGGCGATACCACGGATGACCACCATATCTGTTCGGTCGTCTTCAAAACCATCCCCTAAGGCGTCGGCAGGGTCGATGTCGTAACCGCCTAACAGGCGTTTCTGCCAGAGTTCGCGCACCCGTTCTGCCGTGCGGCCCATGTGGGCTTCATCGGGCGCGATACCGCAAGCGGCCAGTAAGTCATCTATGGCACGTTCAAAGGCGGAGGCATCGAACGGGCGTGTTTGTGGGATGCCAATGTCTTTTTTCATTCGGTAAAGTTTACTCCCATCGCAGGGGAAAACTGTTCAAGATTGTTTTGTTCTCTTCACAAATCTGACGGAAATTTGCACTGATGCGATGATCTGCCGCACAGGTTTCCCAGAATTGAGAAGCCGCTTGGGCACCGTGACGATCGAAACGCTTCACTTCCAAAAAAGTTCTTCCCGCATAGAAATGGAGCGTGGATTCAACCGCAGCGACATGAAGCACTTTATTCATAATGGACGCGGCAATGTGTTCGCAGACGAGTAAATCCAACCCATCGAACCAACCATCCGCCATATCCTTATCCAGCGGCCATTGAAAATCTTCTTGAAAAGCCAGAAAGGAACCGTCGGGATGCAGAAGAGATACCTGTCCTATTTCATGTCCTTGCCCTTGTTCGTCAACGCGATCTGCCACGCCTGCCGCAAAGCGTGCGTTACCCAGCAGGAAATTCCCGTTCGTTGCCTTCCAATTACCAGAAAACCGTGGTCTGTCCCCTGTTTTCCCTGTTCCCGTCGATTGTGCGTAAAAGCAATGACGCTTTCGCGTGATGTTTCCTTATACGTTTTTGGTGCCAGGAGCGGGAATCGAACCCGCATGGCCGCGAAGCCGAGGGATTTTAAGTCCCTTGTGTCTACCAATTTCACCATCCTGGCAACGGCGTAGGTTGTAATGGAGGCGCGACCCGGAATCGAACCGAGGTACACGGCTTTGCAGGCCGCTGCATAACCACTCTGCCATCGCGCCTCACTCAAAA
>JAUYFZ010000177.1 GCA_030689585.1 Rhodocyclaceae bacterium
CGTGCCCGATGTCAGGAAAATCTCCCGAACCGGCACCTGCGTGGTTAGTCCTAGCGCATTAGCATCGATTGCACCGTTAGCCACGATAGTTTCGCCATTAGATGCTTCAAGGGCTTGCATCACGGATTCGGTAGACGGTGGTCGGGAGCCAAACCGACCTTGGATAGGTGCAACGTAAGCTCCACGACAAATTCGTAGCAATCGACCTTCACGCGACAGACGGGTAAGTGCCTGATCGACTGCCGCTCGCGTTCCCAAATGCAAAAAGTGTCTGGGCGAGAGCAATCCGCCCTCTGGCGAGGAGTGTGCGTTGAATAAGATGGTTTCGGTGAGTTGGCTCATGGTTGATCTCCGTATGTCAGAAATGTATACCAGTTTCTGACATCTAGCAATTAACGCTCCCCCGTCTTATCTTCAGAACCGCTCGTTGCGATTTACTTTCCAGCCGTTTTGCTATGGAAGCCTTGGTAGGTTTAGTGGGTCGTCGTTGCTTTTGCAGCACAGCAACGCGGGCGATCAGTTCACGTAGTCGCCGCAGCGCATCGGTGCGATTCCTTTCAAGGCTGCGGAATTTCTGCGCCTTGATGATAACCACCCCTTCCTTGCTAATACGCTGATCGATGCATTTCAGCAGTCGCTCACGAATCGGTTCTGGCAGTGACGATGCCGCAATATCGAAGCGCAGATGCACGGCATTGGCGACCTTATTGACATTCTGCCCGCCCGCACCTTGCGCACGGATTGCGGTAATTTCGACGTCTTCTGATGAGATGACAAATTCAGTTTGCATAGTGAATTTTATGTTTAATTTCGTCCCCAGTTTTTTTATGCAGTCTCGTAACACGACAAGTGCACTTCATCCTGACTCCGTGCGATTTTTCATAAAAACTCCAGCAACATATTGATTATGCTGCATAATAGGACATTCTAGTCACTCACCCAAATCAATCATGCCCCGATTCGAATTCAAACAATCCCGCCGTCATTTGACTTCCTACGCTGGAATCTCGCTGGTGGGGCAATGTTTCGAAATGGCTGACATCTCGTCTTGGCTTGATGGGCATCTGCCAACCTCCGGCCACATAAAAACCTCCGACATCGTCAAAAGCATGACAGCATTGCTTACCCTGGGCAAGCACGACTTTGATGCCATCGAGCCGTTCCGAAAGGATCGCTTTTTCCATGAAGCATTGAAGATATCCAAAGTGCCCAGTCCAGAATGGTTGCGTCAGAAACTCGACAAACTGGGGCAGGAAGATTCCAAGGGCAACAGCCTGAGGGATTACACGCATGAACTGAGCACTCACCTGATTGAGCGTTCTAAAGCCCCCATCACAGCCCACAACGGATACGTTCGGCTGGACTTTGACACCTTTATAATGAACAACAGCGGCACTAAGAAAGAAGAAGTCAGCCGCACCTATCAAGGCGTTGACGGCTACACCCCGATTGCTGCCTATCTGGGCAGTGGACGCACTCAAAAGCTGGCAGAAGAAACGTCCTGAATTATTTGTTAAGCGGGTTTATAAGTTAAATAATCATACGGGACGCGACAGCGTCCGGGCTTTGGATGGATGGTGGGGTGGACTCTACCGTATAAATGATGGAACCCATTACAGCAGCACAGAATTTGCCTGTTTGAAAAGATGATATGCCCCCAACTATGCCCCCAATTCAACTGGGTCATCTCGTTATCCCCTGTTCTCGCTGTTGTGGTGCACTACGCATCCATTTTTCAACGACATCCGAGGACCAAACCGGAATGTTGTCACCGAGATACACGGGAGCAGGAAAAAATCCTTTCTTCATCCAATCATATAACGTTGTTTTGCTGATCGGAATTATTGGTTGAATCGGCGGATTAGCTTGTAGATTGCCGATAATCTGATTCACTCGTAAAAATCGGTTAGTCATGATCTACAACTCCATCGTGCCCGCATTCCGGCATTACGTCGAGTGATTGGGCCAGTGTTCCCTGTTTTTGTTGTTCTGTGTTGAAGGTGTTCATCTTTCCCCCCTACTCTGCGTAGTTCGGCATCATGCCGAACGGCTGAGCCAGTGCTTCTAGATTCTGTTTGATGTGGTAGCTATAAGCCTCTATCCGACTTGGATAGCCATCATCACGAATCAAGCGCTTTACGACTTCGCTAAAATCGCCGCCATACACGCCCACGGCCAAGTTGACGAGTTTGCCGTATGCCTGTCGAGCGTTATCCATGGCTCGTTCAAATGCGATTTTGGCACCACGGAAAATTGTCTTGATCTTCGACTGCTCGATGTTGAGAAAACCCAAACATGGATAGGCACCCGCCAGATATTGACCCGGTCTGGTTAGCATGTCATAGGGCAGCACTCGTGATTTGTTGTGCCATTCGACTTCGATACGCACCCACGGATTTTTGGGGGCGCCTAGTTGTTTTCCTTTTTCGTAGCAACGGAACAATTTGCCATTTTGACGTGCGCCAACGTAAAGCGTTCGCCCTTTCCCTGACCCAAGATCGTCGACAAGTTGAGCCGTTGGCTTACGACCACCAGCCCCGAATTCTTCGTTGTCGTAGCAGGTGCGCATTTTGTCAACGGTGTAGGTTTCACCAGTGAAATCATCGCTAGCCAAATCAACACGGGTAAGCCGTGCTTTGTTGGTTTCAAGCCAAGTATGCACCATCGACCAATCCTTGATTCTTGCGCATCCTTCACCGGATAGACTGACGTGCACCGTTCCATTTTGGTTAGCTCCACCCCATAGGACGTAGCCGCCGGGAAATTTTGCGCGATATTTGTAACCGCTTCCCCCTGTTTTTTGTCGTTCGATGTTTTCTGCTTTTATGTCGAGCAGTCCATGCAGTTCGAAACACATCCACCGATAACCAGCGTCAAAGAGACCGTCTAAACGGGCCACAAGAGTGGTTATAAGGGGTGGGGTAACGGTGAAGGACAGCCAGTCGATTAACGCGGCATGGGGGGTAATTCGTTCGTCTGG
>JAUYFZ010000180.1 GCA_030689585.1 Rhodocyclaceae bacterium
AACATTGCCAAGACCGAGGAATGAAGTGGAGGAATTGATCGAAAGCCTTGGTGCCCATGCCTCCTCTTTAGTTTCAAAGAGTACTGATTACGTTATTGTTGGAGAAAATCCCGGATCTAAACTTCAGAAAGCACAGTCCCTCGGGGTCAAAACCATTTCCTATGAAGAGCTATTAAAAATAATATAGCGAAAGAGTTGATTGTAAGTTTTGTATCTGTTTTGTTACGAAAATACCCCTCACCCTAACCCTCTCCCACCAAAGGCGATGGAAAATCCCCTCTTAAGAGGGGTGTAGTCCCGAAAGCTTTCGGGATCCCTTGACGGTCATTATCATTTTATACCTAGATGCTGTGTTATAATCAATTCTAAAAATGGTGACTATGTCATATCAAGCCTGGTTTCAATGCATCAACCAGCAGTGCCGAGCGAGTTATCCGCTCAACTCGATCGTCTATCGCTGCAAGACGTGCGGCTCTCTGCTGGAAGTGCAGCACGACCTCCACGCCCTTGCTGGCCGCAATGCCAAGGCGTGGATGAAGCTGTTCGAGGAACGCTACAAGTCTACCGAGTGGCCCTACGGCTCCGGCGTGTGGGGCAAAAAAGAATGGATTCTGCCACAGATTGACAATAACAACATCGTCTCTCTTTACGAGGGCGGCACTAACCTGTTCTGGGCCGAGCGGTTCGGCAGGATGCTTGGTTTGAAGGATCTCTGGATCAAACTCTGCGGCAACTCCCACAGCGGCTCGTTCAAGGACCTCGGCATGACGGTGCTCGTATCGCAGGTCAAGCAGATGATCAGCGAGGGCGCACCGATCAAGGCAGTCGCCTGTGCGTCCACCGGCGACACATCGGCCGCGCTTGCGGTTTACTGTGCTGCTGCCGGCATCCAGTCCATCGTGTTGCTGCCGAAGGGTAAAATCTCGGTCGCACAGCTCGTCCAGCCAATCGCCAACGGTGCGCTGGTGTTGTCGCTGGATACCGACTTCGACGGTTGCATGCGCATCGTGCAGGAAATCACCAGGGATGAGACGATCTATTTGGCCAATTCTATGAACTCTTTACGCATCGAGGGTCAGAAAACCGTTGGCATCGAGATCGTCCAGCAATTCGATTGGGAGACTCCTGACGTAATCATCATCCCCGGTGGTAACCTTGGGAACGTCTCCGCGCTGGGCAGCGGCCTTCTTATGATGCGCGACCTTGGTCTTATTACCAATCTACCGCGCATTGTTGTTGCCCAGGCTGAGCGTGCTAACCCTCTCTACCGTTCGTATCTGAAAAATTTCGAGACCTTTGAGCCGATCGAGGCCCAAAAGACACTGGCCAATGCCATCCAGATTGGCAATCCAGTCAGCATTGAGAAGGCCATCCGCACGCTGAAGCAGTTCAATGGCATCGTCGAGCAAGCCACCGAACAGGAACTGGCAGATGCCGCCGCGCTCGGTGACACCACCGGCATGTTAATCTGCCCGCACACCGGCGTCGCGCTGGCGGCGCTGATAAAACTGCTCAGGGACGGCAAGATTAACAAGTCCGAGCGCGTCGTGGTCATCTCCACAGCGCATGGGTTGAAGTTTACAGACTTCAAGGTACGCTACCACGAGGAAAAGCTGGACTTCCCCTGCCGTTTCGCCAACAAACCGATCGAGCTGCCGCCCCGTGTGGACGCAGTTAAAGAAGCTCTCCAGCAAGCTTTGCAGAAGAGGAGGGAAACCAATGTCTAAAAAGTCGTCAAACAGGAAGAACTGGAAATCAGCCACTCTCGCCATACACGGCATGGGCCGAACTCCCAAAGCCTACTACTCAGTCTCCACGCCGATCGTCCAGACCTCTAACTACTACTTCGACTCCACTGCTGAGGTGCTGGAGTTCATGAAGGCAAAGAGCGAAGGCCGGGTGGTGCGCGAGCACGAATACGGCCGCTATGGCAATCCGACCCAGCAGGAATGCGAACGCAAGCTGGAAGCCATCGAGGGCGCCGAAAGGGCAGTGCTATTTTCTACCGGCATGAGCGCAGTGATTATTACATTGTTGGCCTATATGCGCCGCAACGGCCATATCATCTTTACTAACGACTGCTATCGCCAGACTCGCGACTTTGCCACAAGCCTCCTATCCGAGTTCGGCATAGAAGTCTCGCTGGTGGACCCGACTGCCAAGGTCATCGCTGAAGCAATTCAACCCAACACCAACATCATCTTTACCGAATCGCCGACCAATCCCTACCTGCGTGTGCTGGACATCCCTGCAATAGTGAAAGTCGCCAAACAGCACCGCATAATGACCATTATAGATGCTACGCTGGCCACACCTCACAATATCAAGCCGCTGGAGTTAGGCGTGGATATCGTCATTCACTCCGCCACCAAGTATCTCGGCGGCCACAACGACCTGCTGGCAGGCGTAACCCTTGGTAAACATAATCTGCTGAACAACCTCTACCGCATGCAGCGGATGATTGGTGCCACACCCGGACCATTCACCTGTTTCCTTCTCGAACGAGGACTGAAGAGCTTTGCGCTCCGTATGGAGCATCATAACCGCGCCGGCATGTCTATCGCACATATGCTGGAGTCGCATCCGAAAATCGAAAAGATCTGGTATCCCGGCCTGGAGTCGCACCCGGACCACCGAATCGCAATCCAGCAGATGCGCGGCTTTGGCAGCGTAATCACCTTCCTGCTTAAAGGCGGTGACAAGGAAACCCGCAAGTTCATTGATTCTCTGGAACTGTTCCTGATAACGCCCAGCCTCGGCGGCAGTGAAAGCCTGGTGACGCAGATGTCGACGATGTCATTCTTCGACTACCCGGAGGACTACCGCCGCTCGATCGGCATGGTGGACAACCTGGTTCGCATAGCGCTGGGACTGGAGGACGTGGACGACCTGACCGCCGACCTGAAGCAGGCGTTGGACAAGATCTGAACCCGCCCGCCGGTTCCGACAGCAAAATAATATGGGGGTTGTCCCAATTTACCCAATTTACCCCCAGGGAATCCTTCTTAAATCCTTTGAAATAGGGGAAAGATTCCGGACAAGCCCTGATAGAAGCGAAGCTTCACACGGGGCAAGCCGGAATGACAGCACAAAAAAGCTGATAACTTTTCCAACACTTGGGCTTGCA
The DNA here is from genome assembly GCA_030689585.1 of Rhodocyclaceae bacterium. Lineage (GTDB taxonomy): Bacteria > Pseudomonadota > Gammaproteobacteria > Burkholderiales > Rhodocyclaceae > Nitricoxidivorans. The sequence goes on from JAUYFZ010000180.1 coordinate 3,128, forward strand.
ACACTTGGGCTTGCTTGGGCTTGGGTCTTGACTATTGACTTTAAATTTTGAGGAGCGTTGGTTTGATGCTATTTTTATATGTAAGTCTCAAAGATAAAGCCCAATTGACTCAAGCGGGTGGAGTCTTTTCTATGTTAAAGGATAAAGATTTTTTTAAAAAATTATTTATTGACCTAAACACTTTATGCTGGCCTAATGGCGCTGATATTGCCCCTGAGCGGCTGTATGGAATAGGAAATGAGGTTTCTGAAGA
>JAUYFZ010000188.1 GCA_030689585.1 Rhodocyclaceae bacterium
CGTGCCACCTGCCCAATGGAGCCGGTCGTCCTGATGGCACATTTCCTCAACTCGCAGGGCAACATACCACCGTCCTCATCAAGCAAATGGCCGATATTCGTTCGGGACTGCGCGATAACCCAACCATGTATCCGTTTGCCAAGGAATTGGTCGACCCACAGGCACTGGCGAATGCCTCCGCCTATATCCAAAGCTTGTGCATTCCCTTGGAGCACGGCAAATATGAAGGCAAGGATGTTGCTGTGCAAATCGCGACGGGTAAAGACTTGTACGAAAAACAGTGCAAGGAATGCCATGGTGCTAACGGCGAAGGCAACAAGGAGAAGTTTTATCCAGTTATCGCAGGTCAGCATTACAAATATCTGTTGCGCCAGATGACCGAGATTCGTGATGGACATCGTCGCAACGCCAATCCAGATATGGTCAAGATCATCAAGCCTTATACCAGCGATCAACTGGTGGCGATTTCTGCCTATCAAGCCAGCATGACCATGCCCGGCGCGATGTGTAAGCCCAAGGCTGGCAAGAAGAAATAACCATGCAAGCCAACGATAAAACCGTCCGGTTGCTCACTGTGGTGGCGATGGTCGCCATGATCGCCGCTTTCTTTTCGCCGATCTGGTGGGTGTCGCTCACGGCACCCAACTATCCACCCGATGCCTTTCCGGATGGCATTCGCATCCACTTTCATTTCAATGGCGTTTATAACGGGTGCAGTGCTTCTCCCCAAGGCAGCAAGCAACAGGGCGAGATTATCCAGAAAGACCTAGGCGCGGATGATGAACGGTTCAACCCGATTCTTGATGCCAAGAAGCACATGGATGAAGATGCCGAAGGGTTGGATTGTGTCCATGAGATGAACACGATCAACCATTACGTGGGCATGTTCCCGATTTCAACGGGGGCACCGGTTGAAAAACCGTTGGCCAAGTTCTTCTTCGGATTTTTTGTCGTCATGCTGGTCGGTTTTATGATTCGTGAAAAGTCGTTGCGTTTGGCCATCATGTCGACCGGCTTTGCGGCCGTCGCTGCCTGGGCGGTGATCGACCAGTTTGTGATGGGACATCTGGCTTCTCATGTGCAGACTTATATGCAAGAAGCGGGCACATTTTTCAAAGAACCAGACAAAATTCAAGTGTGGGGCGATAACGTCACCTGGATTTCGCAGGCGGTCATCGCCGGACTGGTCGCCGCCATGATCGTGGTCGTGGCAGGAGTGGCTCTGTTCCGTGGCTTTGAACTGGTGTTGGTGCTGGTACCGGCGTTGTTGCCCGTGTTTTTCGTCATTGAATATGCGGCTTGGCTCTGGTTCTTCGGACACAACATGCATCCGTGGGGCGCGTTTACGGTGAAACCGTTTATGCCCACTGTGTTTGGTGAAGGTAAGGTGGCGCAGTTCTCCACCTATTCTTATCCTTACTGGGGCTACGGTTTGCTGCTTATCGTCTTTGGTTGCTTAATGCTGGCGTTACTACTGCGCCGTAAGCAATTACGGGAAGAATCCTGACCATGAAGTTTCCTGTGCGCTGGCTGGCACTGTCCCTATTGGGGGTGGTGTTAGTCGGTTCTGCCACGCAAATTATTCGGGAAGGTGAATCCGAATCGGCCTCCTCATCTGCGTTATATGCCCCCACCGGTGAGCGCACAGACATCGACACGACCACACTGCCTCGCGTGGAAGTGGATCGTCCCAAACCGACTTACCTATTGTCTGAACGGGATCCTCGCATCCATCATTTGCAACCCTTTCAGGCTCTCGTGGATGCCGCTCCCGCAGGTTTCCTATTAAAACCGCCACCGGGGCACTATGCCGGCCCGGTCACCTTGTCCAAACCGCTGACGATTGAAGGGGGCGGACAAGTCACCATTGATGCGGGGGATAAGGGGACGGTGTTCCTCGCTCAGACCAATGATGTGACCTTGCGCGGATTGCATCTCACCGGCTCTGGAGATTCGCACGATACCGATGATGCCTGCCTTGATGTGCGCGGACACAGGGCACGCATCGAAAATATGACGATTGACAACTGCTTGATTGGGATTGATCTCAAGCAGTCCACCTTAAGCGTGGTCCGCAATAATCGCATTCGATCGAAACCGGTTTCATTAGGAATGCGCGGGGACGGCATTCGCCTGTGGTACAGCCATCACAACAAGATTGAAAACAATGATGTTTCTTATGTGCGGGACATGGTGGCCTGGTATTCCCACGACAATTTGTATCGCAACAACCTGGGGCAACACAGCCGCTATTCCATCCATTTCATGTTTTCCAACCGCAACAAGGTGGAGAACAATCGGTTCATCAACAATACGGTTGGCATCTACTTCATGTATTCAGAAGCCTGCGTGGCGCGCAACAATTACATTTCTCATGCCACGGGGGTGGCGGGGATGGGCATCGGATTCAAGGAAGCCTCCGATATTTTGATCGAGAATAACGAGATCATTTATAGCGCAGCGGGCGTTGTGTCTGATCTTTCTCCTTTTCAGCCCAACACAACGATCCGGTTTAACCGGAACCGCTTTGCCTATAACGGAATTGGCTTGATGTTTACATCGGATTTAGGGAACAACCATGTCACCGATAACACCTTCGAGGGCAATCTGACCCATGTTGCCTACGGGGGGAGACGGGGTGAATCCGTCACATGGAATCTTTGGAAGGGGAACTACTGGGACAACTATCAGGGATTTGATCGTGATAGTGACGGGGTGGGCGACCGCCCTTACGAAATGCTCGCCTTTTCCGACATGATCTGGATGGAAATGCCACCGGCGCGTTTTTTTGCGAATTCTCCCGTGATGGAACTGCTCGACTTTTTAGAACGACTGGCCCCATTTTCCACGCCGGAACTCATTTTGAAAGATGAAGCACCGCGTTATAGCAAGCCAATGAGGAAGTCGTGACAGATCGACCCCATCCCCTCCCCAACC
>JAUYFZ010000195.1 GCA_030689585.1 Rhodocyclaceae bacterium
CCTTCAAGGGGGCGGAGCATCTCTCCCTCCCCTTCAAGGGGGAGGGTTGGGGTGGGGATGGGGGTCAATGGGGCATGTTTCATGATGCGGGGTGGCGATTCGCCATGAAAGTTAGTAACTACTCAGGTCGGTGTCAATCTCCCTCCCCTTCAAGGGGAGGGCTGGGGTGGGGATGGGGTTTTACGCGGAATTCTTCCCCCCATCCCCCTCCCCGCCACCCCCTTGAAGGGGGAGGAGAGTTGTGTTCCGACCGGACCTGAGTAGTTACGAAAGTTAATTCAATCCCCGCCGATAGTGAATGGCTTCAGCCACATGGGGGCTTCGCACTTGCTCTTCGCCCGCTAAATCGGCAATCGTGCGGGCCACTTTTAGGATGCGATGATAGCCACGGGCCGAAAGCGATAACCGGTTCATGGCTTGGCGCAGCAAGGCCGCTCCGGTTTCGTCCGGCTGACAGTGCGCTTCCACGCCGTTGGGCATCAACCGGGCATTGGGGCTGCCTTGACGGATGATTTGCACTTGGCGGGCATGGGTTACCCGCGCTTGTACGTCGCAGGAAGATTCGCCGCCATTATTTCCTCGCGCCGTCAGTTCTGCTTCGGTCACGGAGGGCACTTCGATCATCAGGTCGATACGGTCGAGCAGTGGCCCGGAAAGTTTGCCCTTGTATCGGGCCACCTGATCCGGCGTGCAGCGACATTTGCCGTTGGAATGGCCCAGCCAGCCGCAGGGACAAGGGTTCATGGCGGCGATGAGTTGGAATCGCGCCGGAAATTCCGCATGGTGGGCCGCACGGGCGATATGAATGCGGCCGCTTTCTAGGGGTTCTCGCAGGGCTTCCAGCACGTTCCGGCTGAATTCGGGGAGTTCATCTAGAAAAAGCACGCCTTCATGCGCCATGGAAATTTCGCCAGGGCGAGGAATACCACTGCCGCCGACCAGAGCCGCCATAGACGCATTGTGATGCGGCGACCTGAAAGCCCGTTGTCCCCATCGCGCCGGTTCAAAGTTACCTACTAACGATTGCACGGCGGCGGATTCCAATGCTTCCTCGTGAGTCATGGGAGGAAGAATGCCCGGCAGTCGGGAAGCCAACATGGATTTTCCTGTGCCGGGAGGCCCGCTCATCAGCAACGAATGTCCGCCCGCCGCAGCCACTTCCAGGGCGCGTTTTGCCTGTGCCTGACCCTTGACATCGGCTAGATCGGGATAGACGATGCGGGTGGTTTCCAGCGTGGCATCGAAGGGCAGAATGGGGGATGCTCCCGTCAGGTGAGCACACACTTCAAGCAGTGAACGGGCCGGCAGGATGGTGGCGGAAGACACCAGGGCCGCTTCACTCGCATTGCCAAAAGGTAAAACGAAGCTGCAACCCTCGCCAGTGGCAGAAGCGCACATGGCGAGTGCGCCACGGATGGGTCTTAATTCACCGGATAAGGAAAGCTCTCCTGCGAATTCGTAATCTGCCAACCGAGAGGCCCGCACTTGCCCTGAAGCGATCAAGATGCCCATCGCAATGGGCAGATCGAACCGGCCAGATTCCTTGGGAAGATCCGCCGGAGCAAGGTTGACCGTGATACGTCGAGCCGGAAATTCGAACTTGCAATTCTGGATGGCGGCCCGCACCCGATCACGCGCTTCTTTGACTTCCGTATCCGGCAAGCCGACCAACGTAAAGGAAGGCAGACCGTTCGCAAGATGCACCTCCACCGTCACGGCGGGGGCAGACATGCCGGCTAATGCGCGGCTTTTCAAAATGGCAAGGGATGACATAGAGGACAGTGTAACGCACCATGTCAGTGCTGAAACATCGGAGGGTTGCACAAGATGAGTGCATTCCTTCTTCTTGCAATACACGGATAACCTGTTGATTTATTATTATTTCGCGGGCTGGCACGCTTTGTGCATTGACTTCAGTGTCATTTATTCAGTGTCATTTACTCAAAGGAGAACATCATGTTGAAAGCCTGCCTCAAAGAAGCATCCAAGTTTGAAACTTTCCTGCCGTCCATTTTCGCCTGCCTTCTGTTCACGCCGATGACGCTTATTCTGGCGGCACTCATCGGGTTTGCACCCTTGGCCGCCCATGCAGAAGTGGCTGCCACGCCTACCACGACCGCTTCCAGCCCCCTCACCGTGACCGGCAATGTCGGGGTGACGTCCAATTATGTGTTCAGGGGAATTTCTCAAACCCAGCATAAGCCGACCCTGTCTGGCGGTGTGGATATTAGCCATGCCAGTGGCCTCTATCTGGGAGGCTGGCTTTCCGGTCAGAAGTGGGTGAAAACCAGTGGAACGGATGATGCAACGGATGTGGGCTACAAGCAAAACAGTTCGCTCGAAGTCGACCTGTATGGAGGTTACAAGGGGTCTGCGGGTGACTTTGGGTATGACTTGGGTCTCATCCATTATTACTATCCCGGAGACAAGGTAGCGGCCAATGTTTCACCCGACACCACCGAAGTTTATTTAGGGGGGTCGTGGAAGACGCTGTCCGTGAAATATAGCCACGCCCTATCGGATTACTTCATCGGCTGGGGGGTAAAAGATGTCACCAAGACGCGGGGGAGCAACTATCTGGAAGTGAATGCCACCCATGATCTCGGCCAGGGGTTGGGATTGATAGCCCACCTAGGCAAACAAAAGATCAAGAACTTACCCGTTTCTGATTACACCGACTGGAAGATCGGCATCACCAAAGAGTTGAGTGTCGGCACGATCACGGCTGCTTGGACGGACACCGACGCGGATCCCGTCGCGGGTTCTTATAAATGGGACGGCAAGGAAGTCAGCCGTGGCGTATTTGCCTTGTCCTTTTCAAAATCTTTCTAACTTTCATGTCAACGTGCCGCCCCAAATAATGAAACCGTTCGTCCTGAGTATGATATTCGCCCGCAGGCCGAAAGGCGTTGGCAAGAAACAGGGATCCCAATACTTGCCGTTTGGCAGCTGTTTGGAGGCAATTTTGTGATTGCTTCTGTTTTTCAACTCATTGATATATATAGCCATAAAAAGCTGTTTCTTGAGAGCTTG
>JAUYFZ010000198.1 GCA_030689585.1 Rhodocyclaceae bacterium
ACCTGCTCAAATCCACGCTGCATCAGTTCACGCTGATGCTTAGATTCTGCATCCAGCCGAATCAGCCGCTCACGCAGTTCAATTTCATAGACCACCGGAGGTTTCGCGAAACTCTGTTCGGTCAACCATTCCCCAATGTGCTGCTTAATAAAATCGATGTCTTCTAAAGCTAGTCCCATAACAGCTCTCCAGTTACGCCTCGTTGTGCTTCAGTACTATGAATCTGACTGCAAGTATGACAAAACGGTTGATATTCGTGCGTATCCTACCTCACTGTTTTCCTCTACGCTAGACGGCCAAAGGTTATAGTTATGGCTCAAAGCACGCTCGCGCACCCTAACTTTCATGGCGAATCGCCACCCCGCATCATGAAACCTGCCCCATTGACCCCCATCCCCTCCCCAACCCTCCCCTTGAAGGGGAGGGAGACAGCCGGTGCGCCCTGCTCCTCCCCCTTGAAGGGGAGGGAGAGATGCTCCTCCCCCTTCAAGGGGGAGGCGGGGAGGGGGATGGGGCTGTGTTTCACGCTAACATTCCGCCAAAGTCCAAGGGCATGAATTCACCGCTTATAACCCCGGTGCAAGGCTACAACCCCTGCGGTCAGGTTGACGTATTCAACATTGGATAGATTGGCAGCGATCATCATGTCTTTAAGGGTGTCTTGGTCAGGGTGCATTCGGATGGATTCGGCCAGATAACGGTAGCTGTCGGCATCTCCCGCGATTTTCGACCCCAGCCAAGGAAGGAATTTGAAGGAATAAAGATCGTAGGCCGGGGCCAGCGGTTCCCACACTTTTGAAAATTCCAGTATTAACAAACGGCCACCCGGACGCAGAACGCGACGCATTTCGGCAATCGCCTGTTCCTTGTGCGTCATGTTGCGCAATCCGAAGGCGACCGTGACTAGATCGAAATGGTCGGAGGGGAAGGGCAGTTTTTCGGCATCGCACTGGGTTAGGGGGGTAACGAGGCCTTTGTCGATCAGTCGATCTCTGCCGTGGGTGAGCATGGCGTAGTTGATGTCAGTGAGCCAGACTTCTCCCGTCGCTCCCACTTGTCTGGCAAAGGCGATGGCTAGGTCGCCCGTGCCTGCCGCCACATCCAACACCCGTTCGCCGGTTGAAACGGCGGCCAGTCGGATGGTGAACGCTTTCCACAGACGGTGCATTCCGGCCGACATCAGGTCGTTCATCAGGTCATATTTGCTGGCGACTGAGGAAAAAACTTCGTCGACGCGGCGAGCTTTTTCGCGTTCGGGGACTTCCTCAAAACCAAAGTGAGTGTCCATGTTAGTGACTGCAACCCGTGCTTCCGCAAGATGATTTGGGAGGACGCTTGGAAGAATCAACGTCCCGCGTTTCTCCGGCGGCTTCTAGTCGAGCTAAATAATCCAGCCACAAGCGGTCTTGTTTTGCGCCTAGATCGTAGAGTAAGTCCCAAGAGAATAAACCGGAGTCGTGACCGTCTGAAAAGAGGGGGCGAACCGCGTAATTACCCACCGCTTCGAGGGCCGTGATTTCGATAGTGCGTTTGCCCGTTTGCAACGTTTCCTGCCCGGGGCCGTGGCCACGTACTTCTGCAGAAGGAGATAACACACGAAGGAATTCATAAGGGAGTTCAAAACGTGCGCCGTCGGAAAAATGAATTTCCATGACGCGAGAGGTTTGATGCAGTTTGATTTCAGTGGGTATAGGGGAGTCAGGTGTCATGGCGTTGTGTGGATGGGGGGGGGGGGGGGAGCGTGAAAGATATCTGGGCGGCATTATGCCACTGGACTGAAGTAGGGCGGAATTCTTGCGTTATTCCTTCGCTTAACGCACGAGGTTCATGATTATTCTCCGTGGCATGACTATAGAAAGATGCCCACCTTGCTAACGCGCCTCCGCAAACCGCCTTCGTCCGATTGGGTTGCCGTTTCATTTTCCGGTGACCGAGCGGAACTTGCTCGCGTGCACCGGGGTGGATCGGATGCGCCGGAAGTGCAGGTGCTGGCAGCGGTTCCTTATGCGAAGGGGGAGGAACGGGGTGCTTTGAAAGCATTACGGAAATATTTGACCACGGGTCGTATTACTTTGCTGTTGCATTCGGGTGAGTATCAATTTCTTCAAACAGACACGCCTTCTGTGCCTGCCCAGGAGCGTAACGAGGCGTTACGCTGGCAGATCAAGGACATGGTGGATTTCCCTGTGGAGGATGCCACGCTGGATGCGGTACCCATTCCTCAGGCCGCCGGTGGGCGAACCGCGCAATGTTGGGTTGCAGTGGCCGCCAATGCGGTCATTCAATCGAAAATTCACCTTTTTCAGGAGGCCAAATTGCCGCTGTCGGTGATTGATGTGCCTGAACTGTGCCAGCGTAACGTGGCGCAGCTTTTTGAGGAACCCGGGCGTGCTTTGGCCCTGCTTTCCCTGACCGATGCGGGGGGATTGCTGTCGTTTACTTATCAGGGTGAATTGTATGGTTCGCGGCGCATCGATATTTCAGTGGATCAACTGACGAATGCGCCCCCAGAACGACGGGAATCTATGCTGGATCGCATCGGGCTGGATGTGCAACGTTCTATCGACAATTTCGACCGAAACTATGCCTCCATCGCTCTGACGAGACTGTTGGTGACCCCGATGCCGGATGCGAAGGGGTTTATGAATTCGCTGCGTTCCAATATCTCCATTCCGGTGGGGCCGATGGATCCGACTTCTGTCTTGACTGTGAAGAAAGCTCCTGAATTGTCCGACCCTGTGCGATGTGCACAAGCACTGATGACCTTGGGGGGCGCGCTACGCGATGAATCATGAGTAGCCAACTGAACCTTTATAACCCTGCTCTTCGCCGTCGGATCGACTGGATATCTGCTGGGCCGGTGGCGGCAGGCAGTGCCATTTTGATCGTGGTGATGGTCGCGGCAACCGTATGGGCGGGGATGGCGGCGCGGGCTGCTCGTAGTGAAGCGGATGGGTTGGCTGAAGAGGTCAAATCGGTCAAAATCAAATTAGACGATCTGGAAAAAAGAGTTGCCCGCAAACCCAGCCAATCGCTGGCGGAAGAGGTGGCGGCCCTTCAGAGTACGATTGCAGATCGTCGAGGAATTCTGGCGACCTTGGGTGAAGGCGGAGAGGAACTGGATATAACACGGGGGTTCGCCGAGTTTTTCCGTGGCTTCGCCCGCCAGTCGCCCGCTGGATTGTGGTTGACCGGGTTCACCATTACAGCCGGTGGGGCGGAAATGGAATTGAGCGGTTGTGCCACAGACCCCGCGTTATTACCTAAATACATTCGTCAATTGAATGCGGAACCTGCTTTCAAGGGGCGAGGGTTTGTGTCGCTCAGTCTCAAAAAATCTCAGGAAGGCGGTAGTAAATCCTGTGCCGGGCCACGCTCTGTTAGCTTTTCCTTGCAACCCGTGCGAATGGCCGTCGCCGTGAAACCGGAAGGTGCGGTTCGAAAATCCGACTTGAAAACCAAAGAAATACGTATCGAGGGTGTCAAGATCGGCGAGGTACAAATCCCCGACGAAGAGGAACTTTCTTCTGTCGTCAAGGGGTTGCCTACGGGAATGCCCGCTATGCCTACGGGAGCAAAAATGCCATGACCCCTCAAGAACTTGCGCACAAATTTAATGAAATTCTTCCGCGTGAGCGAGGCATCCTAGTAGGAAGCCTCGTATTTGCCGTGTTGTTCCTCGGATATTCGTATGGTATTTCGCCACAGATTGTGGCGAAGGAACGGGCGCTCGGTGAAATTGAAAAACATCGGAGTGCGCTGGGTTCCGCACAAACTTCGATGACAGCAACAGGAGCGGTAGTAGACCCTGATGCGGCCAACAACAAGGCGATGACATCCGCAAAACAGGAAATAACTGAAATTGACGAGAAGTTTCAAAAACTTTCCGCCGCCATGGTTCCGCCTGAAAAAATGCAGGCTTTCCTAGAAGCGATTTTGGCTCAAAACAAGAAACTGGAATTGATTTCGCTCACGACGTTATCGCCGACTGAATTTGTTACGGAGAAGACAGGCAAATCCTCCGAAGAGCAGGGGTCTAAATCTTCCAAGAAAGTTGCCGCGACGCTGTACAAACACGGGATGGAAATCAAAATTGCCGGTAGTTACGGTGATTTAACGGCGTATCTCTCCATGCTGGAAGAAATGCCACAACGCATCATCTGGGACAAGGTTGTTTTGACGGTTGGGAAATATCCGAAAAATGAATTGTCGATGACGGTCTATACCATCAGTTTGGATAAGCAATGGCTCACCGTTTAATACTTCTTTTTCTGATGCTGACTCCCGCTGTCTGGGCGGCAGAGAAGGTATTGCCAGATCCGACCAAGCCTCCGGCAGGCTTGTCTGCTAAGGAAGAGAAGACGGACGAATCATCGAAAGAACCGGTTGCCAGCGGGTTGACCAGCATCCTTCTAAAAAAAGGGGCCAAACCTGCGGTCATTATTGATGGGGAATATGTGGAATTAGGCGGGTTGGCCGGCGAGCGCAAGGTGATTGGTATCGGTGAGGATCACGTCATTCTGAAGAATGCAGATGAAAAGGAAGTATTGCGGCTGATTCCCTCGGTCGAGAAAAAGATGATCGTTCCGCCAAAACCACCCAAACCTGTCAAAAAGAAAATGGTTCGCAAAGTGAAACAAGTCACTAAGACAAAGGAGGGCGAGCAATGAAACCTCACTGTTGGTTAGCATGGGGGTGTTTGGTTGGCGTGGTCGCAGGGTGTACGACGACACAACCGAAGCACCCGGGCGCAACCTATGATGCGATCGCCACAGAGTTGGGGCGTGCTTCCACAGATCGTCGCGTACCGGATTCTGTCGCTCGTGCCTTACTGCCTCCGCTGGCCCTAGAGGTTCCAAAGAATGGGGAACCCGCCGAAGGTCGTTTCGATCTGTCCGTGGTGGAAGCAGATATTCGCCAAGTCGTGATGGCGCTCGTCACAGGCACAAAGTACAGCATGTTGATGGGCGCGGATGTCACCGGCAAGGTGACGATCAGCCTCAAGAATTCGACAGTCATGGAAGCCTTGGACACCCTGCGCGAACTTTATGGTTACGATCATGAACTGAAGGGTAGCCGTATCTTTTTGAAATCAAACACGCTTCAGACACGCATTTTCAACGTGAATTACCTAGCCGTCAGCGCACGCGATGGTTCAAGCGTTTTGGCGATTTCTTCCAGCGCATCCCGATCCAGCGGGGGATCAAGTTCATCCACTTCGACAACGACAACTTCCTCTACAACCTCAGGCTCTAGCTCTAACTCTTCCGGCTCCGTCAGTGCCGGTTCAGAAACTAGCAAAGTGTCCATGACCAGTAAAACGGATTTCTGGAAAACACTGGAAGATACCTTGAAAGCCTTGGTGGGCACGAAAGATGGGCGTGCCATCATCGTTAATCCAATGGCGGGATTACTGGTTATCAGTGCCTTCCCGAACGATTTCAAGCAAATCGAAAAATATCTCAAGGAAACTCGTATATCCGTAGAGCGTCAAGTGATGCTGGAAGCAAAGATCGTTGATGTGCAATTAAACAATGATTCGCAATCTGGAATCAACTGGGCATCATTTGGACAATCCGACAGCGGGAACACCAAACGGGTAGCTGGCTTGCTTGGCCCTTCTGCCGCATTAACGGGTACTGGCACGATAACACCGCCATCGGGTGCCACCGTCAATGCAAATACGCAACTGTCATCAAGCATTATCTCTGCGGTAACCACAGGCATTGCAGGATCACTCGCTGCTGCTAGCAGTGGAGCCGTCGGTTTAGCACTTTCAACAACTAGCTTCACTGCATTACTTAGTTTTCTGGAAACACAAGGCAGCGTTAGTGTGCTTTCTAGTCCGCGCATTGCCACACTCAATAATCAAAAGGCGGTGTTAAAAGTGGGGTCCGATAAGCTGTATGTTTCCAATGTTACCGCAACCCCTGGTACAACATCTACCACCGGTGGCTCTGCTCCAACTACGGTTACTCCAACACTTCAATCTTACTTCGATGGCATTTCTCTCGATGTTACGCCACAGATAGACGAGGATGGCAATATCATTCTGCACGTGCATCCTGCTATTTCAAACATAACTGAACAGGCAACAACATTACCTCTCGGGGTCAGCTCAGCAGGAGTGGCAAGCACCGTCACTCTTAATCTCGCCGTTATCAGCACCAACGAAACCGATAGCATAGTGCGGGTACAGGATGGCAACATCGTGGCCATTGGTGGGTTGATGAAGTATGAAGAATGGAAGGATGCAAGTGGTTTGCCAGGAACAACGGATAGTGCAATGGGTGCATTATTTGGCCAACGGGCCAACAAGATGCGAAAGCGGGAAATGGTGATTCTCATCAAACCCACACTCATCAGAAGCGACCGTGAATGGCAGCAAGACTTGAAGGATACCCATAGTCGGCTGTTGTCACTGGCTCCTCCGGCTGAAGAAAAATCACCCGTTCCCATTCGGCAAATTGTGATCCCGAAGGAAAAATGATGTATCTCACGCACTTCGGCTTATCCGAACTTCCCTTCAGCATTACGCCGGATACTCAGTTTGTTTATTCTGCCGCCTCCCATCAGGAGGCGTTGAATACGTTACTGGTGGGGCTGCGTAACGGCGAAGGCTTTATCAAGATCAGCGGCGAAGTGGGTACCGGTAAAACCTTGTTGTGCCGACGACTTCTGGCGACCTTGGCCTCAGAAGGAGGGTATGTCACCGCTTATCTGCTCAATGCTTACGAAGACCCGCGTGGATTGTTGCTGGGACTCGCCGAAGAACTGGGGTTGCGCCTGCCGGATGCAACACCCCATCATCACATTATGAAACTGCTGAACTTGGCTTTGTTGAAACACGCGAAGGCAGGGAAGGCGGTCGTGCTCTGTGTTGATGAAGCGCAGGCATTGCCGGATGAATGCTTGGAAGCCGTGCGGCGGTTGTCCAATCTGGAAACGGAAAAGCGCAAATTGATACAGATCGTTTTGTTCGGGCAACCGGAATTGGATGTCAAGTTGGCTACCCCCGGATTACGACAATTACGCCAACGTATCGCCTTGCATTACAGAATGCCCGGAATACGCCGCGACGAAATTGCCCATTATTTGATTCATCGCCTGCGTATTGCCGGGTTCAGAGGGGCCTCCCCTTTTACGTCTGTCGCCGTCAAATTGCTCTATAAAGAGTCTTGCGGTATTCCTCGTCTGATCAATATCCTGGCGCACAAGGCGTTATTGGATGCTTTTGGTGAAGGAGTGGGCGGGGTGGATGTGCGCCATGTCGTCAATGCCAGCAAGGATACGGAGAGTGTGCCCCAGCCCAGTGGCTGGCGTGCGCTGATGGGGTAACCACGCGATGAGCCTGATCAACAAAGTACTACGCGATCTCGATGCCCGACATGCAGATGCGGGGCTGAAGGGAGGAATGACAGA
>JAUYFZ010000213.1 GCA_030689585.1 Rhodocyclaceae bacterium
AGGATTCAGGGTATTGAGATTTTGGAACAACGACGTGCTGCAAAATATCGATACGGTAGTTGAGGCGATCTGGATTGCTTTGCAAAAGGAATCTATCCCCCATCCCCTCCCCAGCCCTCCCCTTGAAGGGGAGGAAGATTGGTACTGCCCTCCCCTTCAAGGGGAGGGAGATTGGTACTGCCCTCCCCTTGAAGGGGAGGGAGACTGTCATGTCAGCGCGATATGGCATGTCACCCACTACAAACCGCATAGAGCCCCAAAAAGGGTTACAAAAGGGACTCCTGAAAGGACGGCAAAAAGGCGAGAGTGCTCTGGCGACCTGCAGTTTGCTAACGCGCACGATCATTGACCTCGTAAAAACAGCTTGTCAATCTCGGCCAGTGAGATGGGACTCCACGTCGGCCGACCATGATTGCATTGGTCGGCGCGTTCGGTATTTTCCATCTGACGTAACAGGGCATTCATCTCTGGAATACTCATCGGACGGCATCCGCGTACCGCACCGTGACAGGCTAGGGTGGCGAGGATTTCGTTTTGGCGGGATGCTGCATGGGACGGAGTTTGATTTTCTGAAAATTCTGTCAGTAACGCACGCACTAAAGTGACCAGATCGCCGCCAGATAAAACCGTAGGCACGGTGCGAATGGCCAGTTCTTGGGGCCCGATGAGTGCGATTTCAAAACCCAGTTGCGCCAAGGATTCTGCGTATTCCGAGGCGATGGCGATTTCATGGGCATTGACGGTCAGAAGAACGGGCACGAGCAGAGATTGCACGGACGGCGTATCGGCTTCTTTTTTGAGTTTTTCATACAGAACGCGTTCGTGGGCCGCGTGTTGATCGATCAGGATCAGCCCGGTTTCGTTCTGGGCCAGAATATAGAGTCCATGAAGCTGACCGATGGCATAACCGAGCGGAGGGGATGTTTGCGGTGGTGGTGTTTCAGAACAGGCTTTTTGAGCGAAATCCAGATAGGCCGTGACAGTGGGTTCGGAAACTAGGGAAGGTTTCGAATAGGACGATGGTTGATAAGTGGTTGGCGTGAAGGTTGTTGCAAGAGGTTTAGCCAATGTGCGGGTGACCCCGTGAAAAACAAATTGATGCACGGATCTGGCCTCACGGAACCGTACTTCCGTTTTGGCAGGATGTACATTGACATCCACGGTCGAGGGATCAATGTCAAGAAACAGTGTCCAGGCCGGATGTCGGTTGCCGTGAAGGACATCGACATAGGCTTCACGGGCGGCATGGGTGAGCAGTTTGTCCCGCACGAAACGGCCATTGACGAAGAAGGCTTGTGCGTCGCGTGAAGCGTGCGTATGAGTCGGAGGTGCGATGAAGCCGGACAGTCGCAGTCCACCGGCTTCGACCAACAGAGGTAACGCGTGATCGGAGAAATCATCGCCGAACAGTTCTCGTACACGGCAGTCAAGATCGGTGGCGGCATGTCGTCGTTTAGGCGTGCGGTTGTGGGTGAGCGTGAAAGCCACATCGGATCGAGAGAGAGCCATGCGCTTGACGACTTCATCGCAATGCGCAAATTCGGTGGCATCGGACTTGAGGAATTTCCGTCGGGCAGGGGTGTTGAAATACAGATCGGCCACGTCCACGACCGTCCCCCTTTCCAAGGCGGCAGGGGCGAGCTGGCCTTTGGCGAGGCAGTAAGCGTGGTCTGTATTCTCTGTGCGGCTTGTCAGGGTCACACGGGCGACAGAGTCGATGGAAGCCAGTGCCTCACCGCGAAAGCCGTAGCTGGACACCTGCTCCAGATCGGATAACGTGCGAATCTTGCTGGTGGCGTGTCGGGCGAGGGCCAAGGGGAGATCGTCGGGGGCGATGCCTTTCCCGTCATCGACGACGCGGATTAAGCGAACACCGCCCTCTTCTAGGAAAACGTCGATTCGAGTGGCCCCTGCATCCAGACTGTTTTCGATCAGCTCTTTTAGGACGGAAGCGGGACGTTCGACGACCTCGCCTGCGGCGATCTGGTTGATAAGGAGGTCGGGAAGTGGCTGGATTCGGGGCATGGGTGGATTATACTCAGCCCCTCTTATGGAATTTTTAACTCAATTCGTCGATATCATCCTGCATCTGGATCGACACCACGCGGTGTTGGTGCAGCAGTATGGGCCGTGGATATACGCCATTCTTTTTGCCATCGTTTTTTGTGAAACGGGTTTGGTGGTCACGCCGTTTCTGCCGGGGGATTCATTGCTCTTTGTAGCAGGGGCATTGGCGGCTGAAAGCGCGGCAGAAGGTGGTGGCATGGACATTGGCGTGCTTATTGCCGTGTTGCTGTCGGCAGCGGTGATCGGGGATAACGTCAACTACTGGATTGGCCGGTGGTTCGGGTTGAAGGTGCTGCATTGGGGCGAGGGTGCGCCGCGCTTCTTCAATCGCGCTGCGTATGACAAGGCCCACGCTTTTTATGAGCACTATGGGCCAACCACCATGGTGCTGGCCCGTTTTATTCCATTAGTCCGCACCTTCGCACCGTTTGTGGCGGGCGTGGCCCGCATGACTTACCCGCGTTACTTTATGTTCGACCTGGCCGGTGCTTTCCTCTGGGTGTTTTCATTGACGTTGGCAGGTTACTGGTTTGGCAACCTGCCGGTGGTGCGCGGAAACTTATCCTTCGTGATTCTTGGCATTGTCGCGTTGTCTATTCTGCCGATGGTGATCGCCTGGTGGAGGCAACGGCGGTGAGAGTCTGGGGTTTGTTTTGTTTGTTGTTTTTATTGACAGGATGTTTGGCGACCGCAGGAGTCGTGGGCGGTGTGAGTGCCTCCAATATCGCCAAAACGGATATTGATCGGGTGAGCGACATTCACTACCGCGAGATTCAGGCGAGCGTGAGATTGTTGACGGAAAAGTTGTATCGCCGTAATCCGCGTGAATGGAAGAAGGGAAATGCCAAGACGCTCGAAGAAGCGGTCGCCAGGGTTGTTGATGCCGGATGGCGACCCCCAGAACTTGAACGAAGAACCGAAGGGGCGGCCATTCTGGTTGCACTCTCCGAAGATTTCAGGGGGGATCGCGTGGCGGCTTTTGTCGGTGGATTGTCCGATATGCTTCATCGGGCATTCAATGGGAAAAGTGAGTTTTTCATCATGGACGATCTCAATCCACAAAGCATTTACAACAGCGCACGCAATGCAGAAATTGCCGCATGGAAGCTTTCATCAGCGCGTGTTTCGGGAGAATTGTTGCTGCTTTCCAACGAAATGACCCCGATGCAGAACCTGTCCTTCGAGCGTGAATTCGGGAAAATCATCAGCAGTCTCGATACGCTCTCGAAGATCGTGGCCGACAAGACTCACCGAGTGGTCGTTAAAGTCCTTCAGAGCGTGGCCACCGCTGTGTTTCTGCCGATATTTTAGCGTGAAACACATCCCCCATCCCCCTCCCAGCCTCCCCCTTGAAGGGGGAGGAGTAAGCCCATCCCATCCCCTCCCCAACCCTCCCCTTGAAGGGGAGGGAGAGATGCTCCTCCCCCTTCAAGGGGGAGGCTGGGAGGGGGATGGGGGTCAACGTGACGAAAGAGCAGTACGCCAGCGAACATAGGGAGTCAGGCCGCTGTAACCGGAAACTGATACGGTCAGGGCATCTGTTACGAAGGGTGGAAGCACCGCCTGTACGGTTCCATCCGGCAAGATGGCTGCTGTCATGCCGGTATTGGTGGCGCGTAACATGGGCCGTCCTGTTTCTAGGGCGCGCATTCGGGCGATCTGTAGATGTTGGGGTTGTGCCAGCGAATGGCCGAACCAGGCGGTGTTGGAGAGATTGATGAACAAGGTGGCTTCGGGCAGGGCGTGAAGAAGTTCTTCACCAAAGAGATCCTCAAAGCAAATATTGGGCATCACTTTTTGACCGGACAGCATCAGGGGACGCTGGCCCGACGGCCCGGGGGTAAAACCAGACATGGGAATATCGACCAGGCTGAAGAACCATGAAAACCCCGGAGGAATGAATTCACCAAAGGGGACAAGATGGGCTTTGGCATAGGTTTGAAGTTGAAAATCCTGCGTGATCCCCACCGCACCGTTGGCGTAACTTCTTTGGCTTGCGGGTATCGCCACCCCCAACAAGACATCCCCGTGACGGATGAAGGTGCGCAAAAAATTATGGGGCACGTCACTCAACATCAACGGCAGAGCTGTTTCCGGCAACACCGTGAGTTGCGCCGGATGCGCGTGTGCCAGAGATTGATAGGTGTCCATCGACAGCGACAACCGTTTGGGATCCCATTTGAGACTTTGCGGAATATTGCCCTGCAACAGGGCGACGGTCAGAGGTTCTCCCACGGGTTGCGTCCAGGCGATGCCGCGCAACATAAAGCCCGTGGCTAGTAACACGGCGATGGAAGTACTGGCAACGATGAAATGACGACGCAGCCCCAAAGCCAAGAAAGCGGCGATCAATGCCACTAGAAACCCGATGCCCTCCCCCCCCAATACCGGTGCAAACCCGGCCAGAGGACTCGGGGGAGTTTGCGAATAGCCCAGAGCAAGCCAAGGGAATCCGGTCAGCGCATATCCGCGCAGTAGTTCGGTCAGTGTCCAGCATCCTGCGGCCAGAGGCACGTCCCGCCATAATGTATTTTGCCTCCAGCGTGAAAACATGAATCCTGCCAATGCAGGGAAGAGTGCCAGGTAGGCACAAAACAGGAAGGTCGCCACCGCAGCCAGAGGTGCCGCCATGCCGCCGACATCATGCAGGCTCACGTAAATCCACGACACGCCCGTCAGAAAGAAACCCAACCCCCAGGCCAACCCCTGCCAGGCGGCCTGATAGGGGGATGCCGCCCGTCGCCAGGTTCTAAATAGCCAGGCCAGCGTCAGGAAAGGGAGTGGAAATAATCCAAACGGCGCGAATCCCAGAACGGTGAAGGCGCCGATGCAAAACGCGAAAAATTTAGCGTGAAACACATTCCCCATCCCCCTCCCAGCCTCCCCCTTGAAGGGGGAGGAGCATCTCTCCCTCCCCTTGAAGGGGGAGGAGATTAACTCCCTCCCCTTCAAGGGGAGGGTTGGGGTGGGGATGGGGGTCAATGGGGCATGTTTCATGATGCGGGGTGGCGATTCGCCATGCCCGTTAGCGTGAAATA
>JAUYFZ010000221.1 GCA_030689585.1 Rhodocyclaceae bacterium
TGTGATGAACCAGTTGGCCAGCCATTACTGCGTGACATTTGTGCTTTCCACCGCGACCCAACCTGCGCTTGGTTCATTCCAGAATTTTGGTGACAAACCTTTTCGCGGACTGGATAACGTGCAAGAAATCATGGACGACCCTGATGCCTTGTATCAGCAATTGAACCGTGTGAAAGTCAGCATCCCCACCGATTTTCAAACACCCCGCGATTGGATAAGTATCGCGACAGAATTGCTCCAGCATTCCTCTGTATTGTGCATCGTCAGTCGTCGTGATGATGCGCGCGAACTGCATCGTCTGATGACTGCCCAGGAAGATGGCAAGGGCACTCTGCACTTATCCGCATTGATGTGCGGCGAGCATCGCAGCACCGTCATTGCCGACATCAAGGCACGCTTGAACCGCAACGAACCGGTGCGCGTTATCAGCACTCAACTGGTTGAAGCCGGAGTGGATGTGGATTTCCCCGTGGTGTATCGCGCACTAGCCGGGCTGGATTCGATTGCGCAGGCGGCAGGACGTTGCAATCGAGAAGGTAAGCAGGATGGTTTAGGGCGCGTCGTTGTTTTTGTGCCGCCGAAACCGGCTCCCGCTGGCTTGCTGCGGCAAGCCGCGCAAATTTCGGTGAGTTTGTTGTCGGGGAACGCAGGTGATGTATTGAGGCGCGATCTCGCCAAACAATTTTTTGAGCATCTATATGTGCGCGCCCCCTCGCTCGACAAGCACGGCATTCACAAATTGCTCACACAAGATTCTGGGGAATGTCAGATTCAATTTCGTACCGTAGCGGAAAAATTCAGGCTCATAGACGACAGTGCCTACCAGACTATTCTGGTGCGCTATGGCGATAACGATGTGTTGCTCGGAAAACTTGAAAAAGAGGGGCCGCAACGCTGGTTGATGCGTAAACTGCAACGCTACTCGGTGAACCTGCCCAAGCATATATTTGCGCAACTCGAAAAGCAGGGGGATATGCGCGAGATATGGCAGGGGATTTATGCTCAAATAGGCGATAAACTTTACGACAAGTCGCTGGGCGTGGTAGTTGATGGCAACATAGCTCCAGATGACCTGGTGATATGAGGAAAATATGAAGACATTTTGTTTGGAAGTATCCGGCGATTTCGCCTGCTTCACCCGCCCTGAAATGAAGGTCGAGCGCGTTAGTTATGACGTGATAACCCCTTCTGCCGCTCGCGCCGTGTTTGAGTCCATTCTCTGGAAACCCGCCATACGTTGGCAAGTTACGCGGATTGAGGTGCTAAAACCGATCAAATGGATAACCTTGCGGCGAAATGAAGTAGGTGCAGTAGTTTCATCGCGTAACGTGCAAACAGCGATGAACAGCGGTAGTGGCGATCTTGGGCTTTACATTGAAGACGAACGCCAACAACGTGCCGGATTGTTTTTACGCGATGTCGCTTATCGCATTCATGCTGGGTTTGAACTTATATCCAACGCGGGTGAAAACAATACGCATGGAAAGTTTTTTGACATGTTTGAACGTCGCGCCAGCAAAGGTCAGTGCGTGAACCAGCCTTACTTGGGTTGCCGCGAATTTGCCGCAGATTTCCGCCTAGTCAAAGATGCCTCCGCCGAAATTACGCCGATATGCGACACCCGCGATTTAGGTTGGATGTTGCACGACATGGACTACAGCAACATCAATAGCCCAAGTCCGCGCTTCTTCCGCGCAGAACTGAAAAATGGCGTGCTAGGTTTAACTGATATGGAGGTGCGGGGATGATTCTTCAGGCACTATGCGATTACTACGAACGTGCGGGTCTTGCTCCACTTGGCTGGGAGTTCAAAGAGATTCCGTTTCTGATTGTTATTGATCATAACGGCAGATTCATCAGCCTTGATGACATTAGAGAAAGCGGGACAAAGAAAGCACGAGCAAAGCCTATTTTGGTTCCAAAAGCTGAAATTAGGTCGGGCAAAAATGCGTGGGATAGACCCAACTTATTATGGGATCACTACGGATTTGTGCTCGCGGCACCGAAGGAGGAAACAGACGATGCTCAAACCATGACCTTAAAGCAAAACGGAGCTTTCATAAATCGTATTCGACAGATTAACAGCGACATAGACGAATCACCTGAGCTTACTGCTTTGCTCAATTTTTATGATAGCCAACAAGCCAAGGAAGTCATTAAGCATCCAGTTTGGAATGACTGCATAAAAATCAAAGGTTGCAACCTGACATTCAGACTAGCTGATTCCCCAAACCTTATGCTTCATGGTGCAAAGATTCAGAACTATGTTTCCTCAAAAGCGGATTGCGCCAGCAATGGAAGTGCCAAAATTGAGAACGGCACGAATGGTGAACAAGGAGTTTGCCTTATTACGGGCAGTATCTCTGAAATTGAGCGTCTCCACCCTTCAATTGCAGGGGTAAATGAGAAGCCAGCTCCGTTTGCGGCGGTCAACAATCTTGAGAATCCTGCGTTCTCTTCCTTTGGTAAAAAGCAAGGATTCAGCTTCCCAATATCAAAAGTAGCAGCCTTTCGATACGCAACATCACTGAACCACTTGTTGATACGCGATCATCATCAGCGTATTCAAGTCGGCGACGCTTCAACCGTGTTTTGGTCAGGAAAACACACTGACAAACACGCTGACCTGGAAAATACGTTTGCCGACCTGTTCGATGAACCGCCCAAGGATGACCCCGCAAAACAAACGCGTGCCATTGAAGCGTTATTCAACGCACCTCAGACAGGCGCACTGGGCGACGAAGGCGGCAGCACTCGTTTCTACGTACTCGGTCTTGCCCCCAATGCTGCGCGAATCAGCGTGCGTTTTTGGCAGGTTGGCACAGTCGACGAAATGTCGGCGCGGATACGCCAACATTTTGCAGATTTAGAAATCGTTCACGCCAACTATGAAAAGCCCTATCTCTCGTTGTTTCGTCTGCTGGTTGCTACCGCATCGCAAGGCAAGTCTGAAAATATCCTGTCCAATTTGGCGGGCGAATTCATGCAGGCCATTCTGACTGGATTACCCTATCCGCAAACACTGCTTGCCGCCGCCGTGCGCCGCATTCGTGCTGAAAGGGAAGTCACTTATCCCCGCGCTGCCCTCATTAAAGCCTGCCTCAATCGGCAAGCACGTTATTCACTATCCCAAGAAAAGGAGATTGCTGTGTCACTCGATGATTCCAACACCAACCCCGGTTACCGCATCGGTCGCCTTTTTGCCGCGCTGGAAAAAATACAGGAAGAGGCCGTCAATCCCAGCGCCACGATTCGCGACCGCTTTTACGGTGCGGCATCCAGTACACCGGTCACCGTCATCTCTAATCTGATGAAGCTGAAAAATCATCATCTCGCCAAATTGGAAGAAGGACGCAAACGCTATTTTGAAAAACTAATCGGTCAGATTATGTCCGACATCAACGACTTTCCGGCGCACTTGAGCCTTACCGATCAGGGACGTTTCGCCATCGGCTACTACCACCAGCGGCAAGCCTTTTTTACAAAATCTGAACCTATTACCCAAGGAGAATAAACATCATGGCATTGACTAATCGTTACGACTTCGTTCTGCTGTTTGACGTAAAAGACGGCAACCCCAACGGCGACCCAGATGCGGGCAACCTGCCGCGCATGGATGCAGAAACTGGGCGCGGTTTGGTGACTGATGTTTGTCTCAAACGCAAAATTCGAGATTTTGTAATGCTCGCTAAGGGGCAAACAAAAAGATTTGATATTTGGGTCAAGTCAAAATCTCTTGCGCTGAACGAGCAAATCGAACGCGCTTACGAGGAGAGTGCAGATGTAAAGAGTTCTCTTGAAAGCTGGAAGTTATGGCAAAACGATAAGAAAAACAATCCAAAACCAACACGCCATTACGAAGACATTGCCCGCGATTGGATGTGCGATAATTTTTACGACATTCGTACATTTGGTGCTGTGATGTCAACTAGCGATAAAGACACTGGCGAGGAAAGCAGCAAGATCAAGAAAACTGCTGGCCAGGTTCGCGGTCCGGTTCAAATAACCTTCAGTCGCTCAGTTGATCCTATTGTTGCTTTAGAACATTCCATTACAGTTTGTGCGCCAAGAAAAGGGGATAAACCAGCTGAAGATCAGATTGGCATTCAGGGGCGTAAATTCACCGTCCCTTATGGCTTATATGCCGCTCACGGTTTTGTGTCTTCCTTCCTTGCCAAGCAAACTGGTTTCGATGAAAACGATCTGGAACTGCTCTGGCAAGCACTAGCACAAATGTTCGAGCATGACCGCTCCGCTGCACGCGGTGAAATGACCACACGCGGGTTATATGTTTTCAAGCATGACAGTGAATTAGGCAATGCCCCAGCGCACAGCCTGTTCGCCCGCATCCAGCCAAAACTCAAGGACAGCGCATCTGTGCCGCGTGATTTTTCTGATTATGATGTTTCCGTAAACGAGGATGGAATGCCCCTCGGCGTAACCATTGAAAGGAGAATCTGATGCGTTTAAGCACTGACAAACAAAATCACATGCAATACGCTGACATTATTGCCATGGAGATCCAATCGTTCACCTATGAGAGGCAGGCGGAGGTGCTCGATTTCGTCGAGTTTCTTAAAGTAAAACAAAGCCGCACGTTGGATACCTCAACACCAAAAACCGTAGAGGAAATCGAGGCATTCTTCCGCAGCTTCAATGTGGATACAAACGGTTACAAGTTCGACAGGGAAGAAGCCAATGCTCGCTAAGGCTTTTATCGACACGAACATTGTTATTTACGCTCTTAGCCTGATCGTCGCTACCGCTCTCGAAGCGGGGTGCGCCACGCTTTACACGGAGGATTTGCATCATGGGCAGGTGATCGAGGGTCAGATGACCGTGACCAACCCGTTTTCAGTTTGAGCCAGAATATAAATGGAAACCGCCGATCCCATCATGCTTTCCGCGCTTCAGCACTGGAGCTATTGCCCGCGTCAATGTGCGCTGATTCATGTTGAGCAGGTGTTTGACGAGAATGTTTTTACCATGCGTGGTAATGCAGCTCATGAGCGGGTGGACGATCCAGGTTTTGAAACTTTCGAGGGCGTGCGTGCCGAGCGAGCATTGCCGGTGTGGTCGGAACGACTTGGGCTAATTGGCAAGTGCGATGTGGTGGAGTTTCATCCCGACGGGCACATCTATCCGGTCGAGTACAAGCATGGCCCTAAGCGCGAAAAATCCCACGACGACATTCAGCTTGTCGCTCAGGCGATATGTTTGGAAGAAATGACTGGCAAGACCGTCACG
>JAUYFZ010000223.1 GCA_030689585.1 Rhodocyclaceae bacterium
TTTTCTGGTGGTCGACACTTCACCGCATTCGCGATATAGACATCCGCGCCACGGCTAAGATCAATTGCCGCCAACATGGCATCCAACAACTTGCCCGCCTGACCGACGAAAGGTTCGCCACGCTCGTCTTCTTCGGCCCCCGGCCCTTCACCTACAAACAACCAGTCGGCGTTCATATCCCCCACGCCCAAGACTGCCTGCTTGCGCGTTTTATTCAAAGGGCATGAAGTACAGTTTGCGATGGTCAGAGAAAGCGCGTCCCAACCCATCGGGCACGATTCAGGTAATAAAACCTGCGGTGGTTGCACTCTTAATTTCCAAACTGGGCCTAACCCCAATTCACGGATCAATGCCTCTCTCTTCATAAATTTCTCGCCATGACAATAGCGTCCTCGCAGTTTTTATGTGTCACATAATAGTCACGCCGCAAACCCACTTCATTAAAATAAAACTGATCGTAAAACGCACGCGCTGAAATATTTGATCGACGTACTTCCAGAAACATGCGCCCCACTCCATTTTCTTTCGCGATCTGCAACAAATGCACCATCAATTCGATGCCCCGTCCACATCGCTGACATTCAGGATCAATGCCAATATTTAGCAACTCCGCTTCCTCAGCCACTATTGACATGACGGCATACCCCACGATCTCTCCATACTGATATCCCACCCAAGCACTGTGACCTGCGACCAGAGAATCCGCAAAATTCCCGAGGGTCCACGGAAACGGAGTAATGCTCTGCTCGATCGTCACCAGAGTGGATAAGTCGGACTCTTGCATGGGTCTTATATTCAACGGTCGCCTCCTTCCGCCAGACGTTCTGCGGTTGTCTTCGCCACTTTGTCGCGCACATAAATGGGAATGGCCAACGCCGCCGCAACTCCTTCACCGCGTTGTAGACGAGGCGCGGCTAATGTGGCGATGGCACGCGCAGTCGGAAGAACATCGTCACACTTCACCCATCCATCCCCTAGCGGCTGGGGTATTCGTTCGGGCGAGGTGACAGAAGGTGCTAAGACTTCGCGTCCTTCTTCATAAGCCGCCGAATACACTTCATTCATGCGCGCATCCAGACAGGCGATCACCCGCGTTTTCCCACTTTCCAAAGCCACGGCTTCCAGCGTGCCCACCCCCACCACCGGAATATTCAATCCATAAGCCAACCCCTGCGCGCAACCTGCGGCCAAACGCAATCCGGTAAAACTGCCAGGCCCGATGCCAAAAGCGATTCCGTTGAGATCGGATAATTCTATTCCTGCTTCAAGCAGTAATTCTTTCACCCAAGGCAACAACCGTTCAGAACCCCCATTGGGCAATACTTCCGCCCGTTCGATGATCCCGCCCTCGTAGAACAAGGCGACGGACAATCGACGCGTAGAGGTTTCAAAGGCGAGAAGGTTCATTTCAACCATGCAGTCAATTCTTCTCGAAACGATGCCGATATCGGAATCGTCTCCACCATCAACGCCACCGCCTGTGCGGCCATGCCTTCGCCGCGCCCACAAAAACCGAGTTGTTCGGTCGTCTTTCCCTTGATATTGACGCAATTCGTGGCAATACCAAGATCAGCCGCGATGTTTTCCTGCATTTGCCTTCTGTAAGGAGCAATACGAGGTGCCTGTGCAATCACGGTCGCATCCACGTTTTCCACACGCCAGTGTGCCGCACGCAACTGTGCGGCCACTTCACGCAATAAATGGCGGCTATCCGCTCCCTTCCATTGTTCATCCGTATCGGGAAACAGTTGACCAATATCCCCCAATCCAGCGGCCCCCAACAGAGCGTCAATGATGGCATGTAGCAGCACATCGGCATCCGAATGTCCCATTAAGCCACGCTCAAATGGAATCTCGACCCCCCCCAGTATCAATTTGCGATCCGGTGCAAAAGCATGCACATCAAAGCCTTGTCCGATGCGGTAACTCATGGTGTACGTCCCTTCAAAATATTTTCAGCCAGTTGTAGATCAGAGGGCCAGGTGATTTTCAAATTGCTAGCATCCCCCACCACCAGTTTCGGCGAATGCCCTATCGCCTCCATCGCCCCCGCCTCATCGGTCACCCGCGAAGTCAATTGCAACGCTCCAAGCAATGGACCATAACGAAACATCTGCGGCGTTTGTGCCTGCCAAAGTCCCTCACGCGAGACAGTTGTTTGAATACGACCGTCAGTGGTCGCCCGTTTCAAGGTATCCGCCACAGGCACGGCCAAAAGCCCGCCGACATCATCATCCCCCACCTCGTCAATCAACCGTTCAACCTGTGCAGAGGTCAGACAGGCACGGGCTGCGTCATGCACCAGCATCCAGTCGGTTGTTTCTACCCGATTTACTACGGCATAAAGTCCATTGGTAACGCTTTGCGCCCGAGTCCTGGCTCCACAAAATAACGCAGTCACCTTGGGCAAATCAGACCAGTCATAACGATTCCATTCGGTGTCATCGGGCGATAACACCACGAACACCCGCTCGATGGCGGGCACGGCACACAACGTCGTCAGCGCGTGACGAATCATCGGCACACCCGCCAATGAAAGGTATTGCTTGGGTATCATTCCCCCCATGCGAGTGCCGCCTCCGGCGGCTGGAATAAGTGCAAAATAAGCCATGAGGTGATTATCCGTGAAAAACGTCCGCCCCCCTGCTGTTGCCGGTATGTTCTATCCAAACGATTCTCATCAGCTAGCCAGCGATGTGGCTGCGATGCTGGCCGCCGCAGTTCTCCCCACTGCTTCTGCCATCAGGCCCAAAGCACTGATCGTTCCCCACGCCGGATACATTTATTCCGGCCCGATCGCGGCGAGTGCCTACGCTTTACTCGCACCGCTGGCCAAAGTTATTCGTCGAGTCATTCTCCTAGGGCCGGCACATCGAGTGCCTGTACGCGGATTGGCTGCTTCTTCAGCTACTGCATTTATCACGCCGTTGGGCACCGTTCCTATTGAATCAGTTCCCATCGAATCCATCCCTCTGTTGTCACCCCTCTCCCTCCATGACGCTGCCCACAGCCAAGAGCATTCGCTGGAAGTTCAGCTACCCTTCCTTCAAACCCTGCTGGGCGACTTCTCGCTGGTTCCTCTCGTCGTCGGCTCGGCCACAACAAACGAAGTCGCCGACGTGCTCGAACGACTCTGGGGTGGACCGGAAACCCTCATCGTCATCAGTTCTGACCTCTCCCACTACCGCCCCTACGAAGAGGCCCGACAGATCGACAAAAACACCGTCGATGACATTCTTCACCTGCGCCCCCTGACCCATCATGAACAGGCCTGCGGGGCTGTTCCCATCAACGGCATGATCGAAGTGGCCCGACGCAAAAACATGACCCCCCACCTGATCGACCTGCGTAATTCCGGCGACACGGCAGGAGATAAATCCCGTGTAGTCGGCTACGGTGCAATCGCCTTTGCGGAACCCATCCCACTGGGCGAAGTCCTGCTGAACCGTGCCCGTCATGCCATTGCCACAAAACTTGGACAACCGGTGCTGTCTGAACCCAGTCACCCCGCCTTGTCCGGCCTAGGTGCCACCTTCGTCACGCTCACCCAACAAGGAAAACTTCGGGGCTGCATCGGATCGCTGGAAGCGCATCGCCCCTTGGGTGAAGATGTACGGGCTAACGCACAAGCCGCTGCCTTCCGTGATCCGCGTTTCCCCCCCCTCACGGCCGAAGAACTACCGCATACCCGCGTTGAAGTCTCCCTGCTAAGCTCGTCCACACCGATGACGTATACGAACGAAGAAGATGCCATACGCCAGCTACGTCCCCACATTGACGGCGTAATCCTCCAATGGCAGGGACAGCGCGGCACCTTCCTGCCGCAAGTGTGGGAAAGCCTGCCGGAACCTCATCTGTTCATGTCCCACCTGAAACAAAAAGCCGGATTGCCTGGTAACTTTTGGGCATCAGATGTCCAACTATTCCGCTACGAGGTGCAAAAGTGGAAGGAACCGTAGAAGAAGCACTGGAAGGAATACCCGCCCGCTGGTGGCACAAAACAGAAGACGGTCGACTCCAGTGCGACCTGTGTCCACGAGAATGTAAGCTCAAGAACAACCAGCGCGCCGCGTGTTTCGTGCGCGCTCGACGTGGCGATGAAATGATCCTGACCACCTACGGCAGGAGCAGCGGTTTTTGCATTGATCCCATCGAAAAAAAACCACTCAATCACTTTTTTCCCGGATCGTCCGTGCTCTCCTTTGGCACCGCCGGTTGCAACCTCGCCTGCAAGTTCTGCCAGAACTGGGACATTTCCAAATCACGCGACATGGATCGGTTGATGTCTCATGCCACACCGAAAGCCATCGCCCACGCCGCCGCCCGTTATGGATCGAAGAGTGTCGCCTTCACTTACAACGACCCCGTAATTTTTGCCGAATACGCCATGGACACCGCCGATGCCTGCCACACGCGGGGAATACAGACCGTGGCGGTTACAGCAGGCTACATGCACCTGAAACCCGCACGCGAGTTCTACGCAAAAATGGATGCGGCCAACATCGACCTCAAAGGCTTCACCGACGATTTCTACCATCAGCTTTGCATTGGCCACCTCCAACCGGTGCTTGATCTTATCGCGATGGTGCATCACGAAACCAACTGCTGGATCGAACTCACCACCCTCCTCATCCCCGGCCATAACGACTCAGACGCAGAACTTAAAATGCTCTCCGAGTGGTGCTTCAAAGAACTGGGCACCGATGTGCCCCTGCATTTTTCCGCCTTTCATCCGGATTATCGGATGGGAAACATACCCGCCACCCCCCTAGAAACCTTGCGCCGAGCCAGAAAAATCGCCCAGGATGCCGGTCTGCGATATGTCTATATCGGTAATGTCCATGACAGAGAAGCCGACACCACCTTCTGCCCAACTTGCCATAACCCCGTCGTCGCCCGCGACTGGTATGAGATTTTGGGCTACAACCTAGATGAAACAGGCCATTGCAAACACTGCCACACCCCCATCGCCGGTCGTTTCGGCAAGTTCGCCCCTCCCTTCGGCTCAAAACGCATTCCTGTGACGCTTGCTTTTGAGCTATGACCACAACTGTTACGAATGGCCACGCTAGATCGACTGGATTGAGGCTGCTATCATGAACAAATTGGACCGCATCGTTTTTGATGCCCGTCGCGCTGCCGAGGAACGAGAGAAAGGGTATCGGGAACGAGCTCTGAAAATTTATCCGTGGATATGCGGTCGTTGCACACGGGAATTTATCCATACCAATCTACGCGAATTGACGGTTCATCATCGCGATCACAATCACCATAACAATCCGACTGACGGTAGCAACTGGGAACTGCTCTGCCTTTACTGCCATGACAACGAACACCAGAAACAGATTGAGGCAGCCGATGGTCGCTTGGTCGGGGCGTCGACTGGCCATGTTGCCACTCATTCTCCCTTTGCAGATTTAAAGGCAATGCTCATCCCGAAGGAGAGAAAGTGATTCCACTCTACAGAAATAGAACGACACTGAATATTTTGAGTAAATTGGTCACTTGGCTGATAGGTCTCGGCTTATTGGCTGTGGCGTTCATGTTCTCTGTCGTGCTTCTCGCCATCGTCGCCACCCTCGGGATGGTGCTATGGGGTTACCTCTGGTGGCGAACACGCACCTTGCGTCGGGCTATGAAATCTTCAGCCAACGGGTACGTGTTCGAGGGTGAATCCATCGTGGTCGATGAGTCAGGAACGATTAGAAGTATTGGGCGGCATGACTGAGGAAGGTGTGGTGGGTGCTGACGGTCTCGAACCGCCGACATTCGCCGTGTAAAGGCGACGCTCTACCAACTGAGCTAAGCACCCACAACGGGGAGATTTTACCTGTATATGAACGATATGAACCACCGTGAAACAATGAAATTTGATGTCGTTATCGTCGGGGGCGGCCCTGCGGGTTTGTCCGCTGCGATACGATTGAAACAACTCGACCCTGATCGTCACGTTTGCCTCCTCGATAAAGGGGCTGAAATCGGTGCGCATATTCTTTCCGGTGCCCTGTTCGACCCGCGTGCGCTCGATGAATTGATTCCCGACTGGCAGGCGCGGAACGCACCACTGGAAACCCCTGTACGCGAAGATCGCCTGCTGTTCCTGACGGCGCAACGGGCCTGGCGCATTCCAAATTTCTTTCTGCCCACCCCCCTACGTAACACGGGCAATAAAGGTAATTACATCGTCAGCTTGGGAACGCTTTGTCGCTGGCTGGCACTAGAAGCCGAGACGCTCGGTGTTGAGATTTATCCCGGTTTCGCAGCCACCGACATTCTGTACGGAACCGATGAAAAAGTAGCAGGCGTTATCGCGGGGGGTATGGAACTCCATGCGCCTTACACGCTCTTCGCTGAAGGTTGTCGCGGACACCTCGGCAAACAACTGGAAGTTCGCTTCAATCTACGCCAAGGGGTCACTCCGCAGGTTTATCGGCTCGGTTTGAAGGAACTCTGGGAAATCCCGCCGGACCTTCATCAGCGAGGATTGGCCCTGCACATGATCGGCTGGCCACTCATTGGATTACGTGGCGCTCGCGCTCATGGGGGGGGGTTCCTCTATCACTATGGGGACAATCTTGTCTCTATCGGCCTCGTCGCAGGATTGGCCGGGCCTAATGAACTCTCTCCCTTCGAGGAATTTCAACGTCTCAAAACTCATCCTGAAATCCGTTGTTTCCTCGAAGGAGGACGACGCATCGCCTATGGCGCACGCACCCTCGTCGCCGGCGGTTTATCCGCCCTACCCAGCGTTAACTTCCCTGGCGGTGCTCTCATCGGTGACGACGCAGGTTTTCTGAATCCTGCTCGGCTCAAAGGCATACATACCGCCATGAAAAGTGGCCTGTTGGCCGCAGAACAAACCCCCTTTCGTGAATCATGGCTGTATGAAGAACTACGAGGTGCCCGTCCTTGGCATTTACCACTCTGGAAAAGCAATGGCCGATCTGATCCGTTCAAACCGGACCATCGCCTAACCTTCGATAAACCGTCCTCTGTCTTTCTTTCCAACACACACCACGAAGAAAATCAGCCTTGCCACCTTCGACTAACGATACATGACCGATGTCCATCCGAAAATAACGGGACAACTCGTCAAACAGGCACGTATTGTTCCAAATTCATCCAACCTGCTCGTACAATGCAGGATTATTGTCCTGCCGGTGTCTATGAATACAACCATGCCCCCCTACCCTTGGTCAACGCTCAAAACTGCCTCCATTGCAAAGCCTGCGATATTCAAGGGAATGCAGAATGGTCACCTCCACAAGGCGGGAATGGGCCTATCTATAACGGAATGTAGCTTCTTTCCATGTTGAGTTACCGCCACGCCTTTCATGCCGGCAATCACGCCGACGTTCTAAAACACTGCGTTCTTGTGCAGTTGCTCCGCCATTTTAATCAGAAAGATAAACCTTACTGGTTCGTCGACACCCATGCCGGTGCCGGACGCTATCGTCTGAATTCGGAACACGCCAAAAAAAATGCGGAATACACCACCGGCATCAACCGTCTCTGGACGCGCAACGATCTGCCCCCCCTGTTGGCCGATTATGTGGAGCAGATTCGCGCCTTCAATCCAGACAATGCCTTGCATATCTACCCGGGTTCACCGCTCCTAGCATGGCATCTGATGCGTCCCGCCGATCGTTTGCGGCTCTTCGAATTACATGGCAGTGATTATCGTCTGCTGGAAAAAACGTTCGCCGATACGGAGCCAGAGGGACATCGCGCTGCTATTCGACAGGCCGATGGCTTTCTGGAAATCAAATCGGTCCTACCTCCGCCCCCTCGTCGTGGTCTGGTGCTAATCGACCCCGCCTATGAAGATAAACGAGATTACCTGCGCGTCATCGCTGCCCTCAAAGAGGGTTTAAGCCGCTTTCCCACCGGCAGTTACATCATTTGGACTCCCAGCCTTCAGCGCGGTGATGCGCGTGGACTTCCGGAAAAACTGAAGAAATTGCCCGCAAAAAACTGGTTGCATGTCGCCCTGACCGTACAAAAACCCGCAGAAAACGGCTTTGGAATGCACGGCAGCGGGTTGGTCATTCTCAACCCTCCCTGGACATTAGCCGATGCGTTGAAAGAAACAATGCCCTATCTGGTCAGCGCACTCGGCCAAGATGAGCACGCCAGTTTTCTATTGGAACAAGGCGAATCATAAGGCATCAAACATGAGAACATCGGGTATCAGTATTTTTTGATCGCCCCCCCATGAAACGTACCCGCTCCCCCCGACGCACCAAGCAATTGCCTTACACCGAAACCCTGATTCGGGTGGCCGAAAACCTCGCCCAATCCTCCTCCCGCATCGAAGATGCTTGGTGGGAAACACAACTCACCACGTTGATTCACCAACTGTTAACCGAAGGGGACGATACTGCCTTGCTGGCCGCACTCGATCATCTTTACGGTGTCGGTATCGGTGGACGCGCCTATGACGAACTGGCCGATTTAGCGGAATCTTGCTGCGAATCCACCTACACGAAAGCGATCAATGGACAGGATGTAGTGATGTTCGCCGCCCCCGTGCTTGCCTGGTCGCGCTATCTGGTTCCTTCCGGCCAGATCTCCGACGATATATTGACCAACCTTCGTATCCACCTCCAAGCCCATGTATTGGCCGCCGACACGCACCTCGGTCTCACTGATTTCCTATGGAGTCCAGATCAGTTACCAACCGGCTATGTCGACACGGCCCGCTTGTTTGAAAAACTTACCAAAACAGCGTTACACGACAAGAACCTCAAGATTGATGCCAGTACCCTGCCGGAAACGGTCAGTTTTTTATCCGACACCCGCTATCTCGTCGGTGCCGTTACGGTCCCTCTCGGACAACCACTTTTCCGCTGGCAGGAAAGTGACAGCAACCGTGACAGCGTCACAAAACAATGGGCAAGCCAAGGAGGGGAAGCCATTCGTCCCATGATGCCCGCCTGCGCGATAGAACTTCTACTGCCACAGTCCTATCACGCCGCCATTCTGGATGCCGACTATGCGTCACGCGCCTATTCCCTGCGAGCCGCCCTCGCCTTCCTACAGATGACGCTCAACCTTCCTGCTGCTCACTTCAGAGCCGTCGTAGCCCCCTATGCCGACCATCAAATCGAGGAATATCGCATCGGATTCACCCTACGGAACAGCACAGATGTCGTGCATGGTGTCGTCTGGCCACTTCTGGAAAACGAGAACGAAATGCTGGACACCCCCGCCCAGATCGATAGCGTGCTTCGAGAAATAGGGATCGGGGATGTCATGATTCTGGAACACCGTTTCCCCATGGAATTTTGCGACGACTGCGGCGCACCGCTCTACCCCAATCCCGACGGAGAACCTTCACACGCAGAACTTCCTGAAATGGACGATTCCGCACCGAGGTTATTGCACTAACTCGCATGGTTGCCAAGCCAACCCCGCATGATGAAACTTAGGGCATCTACCGACCCCATCCCCCTCCCAGCCTCCCCCTTGAAGGGGGAGGAGACTAACTCCCTCCCCCTTGAAGGGGGAGGAGAC
>JAUYFZ010000225.1 GCA_030689585.1 Rhodocyclaceae bacterium
TACGTCATTCGCGATTTTGGCACTCACGCTATCGACTTGGGTGTTGGCTTCGCGTAACCCTTCCTGATAGCTTTCTGAAATCATGGAAGTGACTATTTCTTCCATAAGAAACCAAGAGGCAAGCACCCAACACGTCAGAAGAGCCGCGATCAGCGCGGCAATTTTTGCGGCGACTTTCGTAAGCACAATGCTTTTTAAGTGCGATATCAACATGTTCTGAATTCCTCAATCCGTAACTACTCAGGTCCGGTCGGAACACAGCTCTCCTCCCCCTTCAAGGGGGAGGCCGGGAGGGGGATGGGGGGAAGAATTCCGCGTAAAACCCAATCCCCACCCCAGCCCTCCCCTTGAAGGGGAGGGAGATTGACACCGACCTGAGTAGTTACCTCAATCCATTGTTTCTCCAACGAGGAGTCTGGTGCCAAGAGAGGGACTCGAACCCTCACAGTGTTACCACCGGCGGATTTTGAGTCCGCTGCGTCTACCGATTCCGCCATCTTGGCTGATACTTCATACATATTGCTGATACATTCTAACCGATGCTAACCCTCGATGACTTCGATTATAACCTTCCACAGGAGCGAATCGCTCAATGTCCCCTATCTGAACGGGCGGACAGTCGACTGCTGGTGATGCAGAATGCCGCACGGGAGGATCGGGGGGTTCGCGATCTTCCTCATCTGCTTTTACCGGGCGACCTTCTCGTGATGAATGACACCCGCGTGCTCCACGCCCGTTTGTTCGGTCGCAAGGCCAGTGGCGGTCTGGTGGAAGTGCTGGTGGAGCGACCTTTGTCAGGCCGCGACGTGTTAGCGCAGGTGCGCGCCAGTAAACCGCCGCGCCCCGGCAGTCGCCTGCGTCTGGAAGAAGCCTTTGAGGCGGAAGTGATCGGGCGAGAAGGGGAGTTTTACCGACTGCGGTTCCCTGATGATCCGGTTTCGCTGCTGGAATACTATGGTCGTCTGCCTCTGCCTCCCTATATCGAACATGCCGCCGAAGCGTTCGACGAGGAACGCTATCAAACCGTGTTTGCCCGTGAAAAAGGGTCGGTAGCTGCCCCGACAGCGGGGCTGCATTTTGATGAGGTTCTGCTGGAAAATTGCCGAGCCCGTGGCATCGAGATGGCAACCGTGACGCTGCACGTCGGCGCAGGCACTTTTCAGCCGGTGCGGATGCAAAATTTGGAAGAACACCGGATGCACTGGGAACACTATGATCTTCCTCAGAAGACAGTGCAGGCCATCGCCGATTGCCGAGCGAGAAAGGGCAGAATCGTTGCGGTGGGCACCACCACCTTACGCACGCTGGAATCCGCCGTGGATGAACGAGGGGTTCTACAGGCAGGTGCGGGTGAAACAGCCTTGTTCATCACGCCAGGTTATACCTTTCGCGTCGTCGACGTGCTCCTGACCAACTTCCATCTACCAAAATCAACGCTATTGATGCTGGTCTCCGCTTTTGGTGGATTGGACAACATCCGCGCCGCCTATCGTCATGCGGTCGCCTCTCAATACCGATTTTTCAGTTATGGCGATGCCATGCTGATTCACCGATGGATGGACGGTGAATCGACTAGGCGAAAGCAGCCCACAGTTTTTGAGTGCGTGTCAGCGTCATGACTGCATCAAAACAACCTGATTCGGTGACCACATCGTTATAAGCGACCGCACGCAAAGGTTCTACCTCTTGCGTATCGCCCTGATGGGCTTCATCTAGGGCAGCGGATAACTGTTCATCTGAAAGATTCGATTGCTTGGCGAGTAAAGCAACATAACGTCGCCTATCCGCCTCATTTTGAGCCGCCTTATCAGCGGGACGAATGGCGATAAGTGCGGCACCCGAAAGCGTTAACATGAGACTGCCTGTCATGCCAATCCAAAGAGGAACCTGTGCTGAGAGCAATGACAGCGCACCACTGCCGCCAATGATGGAAAAAAACACGCCCACCGTTTGCACGCGGCGATATAAACGTGCCGTTCGTTCTGTCAGGCGGATGGCGTAACGCACTTCGCCTATGATAATTTCGCGTTGTTTCATCGGTTCTGCGACGGAGGTGTGGGAGGCGGAGGAATCGGCCTCGGTGGAATATGTGCTTTCTGTTCAATAGTCTTCATGCGCGGATGATAATCCTCTCTCAATGGAATAGGTGATTTATGAAATTTAACCTCCTTGCCACCGACGGTCTCGCTCGACGGGGCACATTACAACTGGCCCACGGCATCGTGGAAACCCCTGTGTTCATGCCGGTGGGCACGTACGGAACGGTCAAAGCCATGTCGCCAGAGGAGTTGCATGGCATCGGTGCGCAGATCGTTCTGGGCAATACGTTTCACTTGTGGTTGAGGCCGGGGCTGGAGGTTATGCGTGCGCATGGGGGTCTGCATCGTTTCATGGGCTGGAACGCCCCCATCCTGACGGATTCCGGCGGGTTTCAGGTGTTCAGCCTGGGAGCCTTGCGCAAAATCACCGAGGAGGGGGTGAAGTTTTCTTCTCCCATCAACGGCGACAAGCTGTTCATGCGGCCTGAAGATTCCATGCAGATTCAACAGGTGTTGAATTCGGACATTGTGATGGTCTTCGACGAATGCACCCCGTGGCCGGCTTCTGAACAACAAACAGCAGAGTCGATGCGTTTATCGTTGCGCTGGGCGCAGCGTTCCCGACGCGAGCATGACCGCTTGGGGAATACGAATGCCCTGTTTGGCATTATCCAAGGCGGCATGTTTGAGTCGTTGCGTGAGGAATCCCTGGCGGGACTGTCGGCAATCGGTTTCGATGGCTTTGCGATTGGGGGGTTGTCCGTGGGCGAACCCAAGGAAGAATTTACTCGCATCCTTGCGCACACGGCCCCCAAGTTACCTTCGGAACGTCCTCGCTATCTTATGGGCGTAGGCACGCCGGAGGACATCGTTTATGCCGTAAGCCAGGGTATTGATATGTTCGACTGCGTGATGCCGACGCGCAACGCAAGGAACGGTCATCTCTTTACGCGCTTTGGCGACCTCCGCATCAAAAACGCCTGTCACAAAGCGGATACCCGTCCCCTAGACGAAACCTGCGGTTGTTATACCTGCCAACACTTCACCCGTGCCTACTTGCACCACCTGCATCGAACGGGAGAAATCCTCGGCGCACGGTTGAATACGATCCACAACCTGTTCTATTACCAACGGTTGATGGAAGACTTACGGGGTGCTATCGCCGAGGGTCGATGGACAAAATTTGTCGGCGAATTTCACCGAAATCGTGAAGGAATGTCATCGTTGCCCGCGGCCGCCTGATGTTGGCTGGGGGCACGCGTGAACAATTCATCTAGGTTAACGGTCATGGCTTGTGCCACCCCGTATCATGAAACTTGCCCCATTGACCCCCATCCCCACCCCAACCCTCCCCTTGAAGGGGAGGGAGACAACCGATGCGCCTTGCTCCTCCCCCCTTGAAGGGGAGGGAGACAACCGATGCGCCTTGCTCCTCCCCCTTCAAGGGGG
>JAUYFZ010000234.1 GCA_030689585.1 Rhodocyclaceae bacterium
AATTTACTTGAATCACACTTTCCCCATCCCCCTCCCAGCCTCCCCCTTGAAGGGGGAGGAGCTTCTGCCTTCGACTTATGGGTAATGGAATGCGTTTAACCCAATGAAATTCCTTTTGCCGGGAAACTGAATGCTTACCGAAAAAGAATTGTTGGAACTCATCAAATCTGGCGAGAATTCACGAATAGAGTTTAAGTCCGTCGGGTTCCGTGGCGATTCCTTGGCCAAAGAAATAGTGGCCTTCGCCAACATGAACGGTGGCGATATTTTTATCGGCATCGGAGATGATGGCCTCCTAGAGAACATAGAAAAAGGCCTTGAAGAAAAGGTGGTTAATATCTGCCGCAACAACATTCAACCCTCCATCATTCCAGAAATAACCCCTCTGATAGTCAGCGAAAAAAGAATACTGAGAATTTCGGTGGAAAAAGGCCGACATAAACCCTATAAGGTGAAATCCTCAAACAAATTTTATATCCGGGCCGGCTCCGTATCCATTGAACCCAGTAATGAAGAGTTGGCACGTCTTTTCCAGGACGGTCGACAACTCCATTTCGAGATTTCACCCCTCTTTCCCTTTACCAGAAAGAATTTCGATCTGTTGCGATTCAGAGACTATGTGGAAAATTACAGGGGTTTGTCGTTTGCTGATGAGGAGGTCGACACCCTGCTTTACAACCTGCAATGCACTGATGAAGAAGAACAAGTCAGTGTAGTTGGGGCACTGTTTTTCGCCACCGACCCTAGTCGCTTTTTACCACAAAGCGGAATCGACTTGAACTCTTTCGATGGAGGGGATACCAGCACAGATCTGCTGGATTACCGCAGCGAAAATTGCTCCCTAGTTCACTGCATCGAGTACGCCCTTGAATTTGTCAAGAACCACACCACGACTAGGGCAACTTTTGATTCCAATACAGGACATCGAATTGAAACACCCGCCTATGAACCTTTCGTCGTGCGAGAAATCGTCGTTAACGCTTTCATGCACCGGGATTGGTCAATCTTTGGACAAAAGGTGAGAGTGAATCTTTTTCCGGATCGGCTTGAAGTTTTTTCACCCGGAAAATTGCCAAATACGTTGAATATCGTCAGAGCACTCAATGGCATTTCTTATTATCGCAACCCCATCATTGGACAAATGCTCAAAGATTACAAAATGGCGGATAAAGTCGGCCGGGGCCTGCAAGCAGTGATGAACCATCACCGGAAAAATCAATTACGTCCTCCAGATTTTGAGGCCACGAACGATTACTTGCAGGTAACGCTATGGAAAGCATGAGTAAAGGAAGCTGCGTTGGTGTTACTAAAAGTGGCAGACGGTTCAAAAGGTACCAAGCTAGAATTTAACGTGAAATGCACTCATTCGGAGTACCCCGTATCAAACGAGCGTAGCGAGCTGTTTAGAACCCCCCGAGAGGGGGGCGAAGGGGGGCGGGCGTTTAATGGCATTGAACGGATTTCATGGAAAAGGGGTGGGCATGACGACCATGCCCGTTAACCTCTCGACAGCACTACGCTAATTCTTTTGCCGCTGCAAGCAAAGCCAGGCGGGCCACGACTCCGTAGGCGTAGAAACGATTGGGGGGCGAATCAGGCCCTAAGCCGCAATCGGGTAAAGAACAACCGCATTCAAAGGCCAGGGGAGTAAAACTCATGCCCGGGGCATTGAGGTTCTCATCAATGCCCCGTGTCGTATTGACCCGATAGAATCCGCCCACGACATAACGATCCATCAGGTAGACCACCGGTTCTGCCGTGCCTGTGCCCACGGTTTCTACCGTAGGAACACCTTCCTGAATCATCACTTCGTGAACCTCACGGCCGCCCTTGCCAACGGCCATCTTGTTGCGTTGACGGCGATTGAGACCCTTGACGTCGAGTGCATCTTTCACCGTCATGATGCCCATGCCATACGTACCCGCATCGGCTTTGACGATGACAAAAGGTTCCGCCTCGATGCCGTATTCCTTGTATTTGATCCGAATGCGATAAAGCAGTCCATCCACTTTGGCGGCCAAGCACTCCTCGCCCACCGATTCCTGAAAATTAATTTTTTCGCACGCCTCGAATTCCGGATCGATGAGCCAAGGGTCGATGTCGATGTGCCGTGCAAAGTCGCGTGCGACTTCCCGATACTTCGTGAAATGACGGGACTTTCGCCGCAGATGCCAACCGGCGGACAATGGCGGGATGAGGAACTGTTCGGACAATCCTTGAAGAATGTCCGGCACCCCCGACGAAAGATCGTTATTGAGCAAAATGGCACAAGGGTCGAATCCGGCCACGCCTAACCGCCGTCCGCCTGTTCCCATGCGTACCAAGGGTTCCAGTATCAGCGTTTGGCCATCGGGGAGTTCCAGAGGGGTGGGCTGTGTAATGTCCGGCAATAACGATCCAATACGCACGTTCAAGCCTGTGTGCCGCAAGATCATGGCCAGTTGCGCCACATTCATCAAATAGAACGTGTTGCGCGTGTGGTTCTCCGGTATCAACAACAGGTTTTTAGCTTCGGGACAGATTTTTTCAACCGCTGTCATGGCGGCTTGTACGCACAAGGGCAAAAAGGCCGGATTCAGATTGTTGAATCCGCCCGGAAACAGGTTGGTATCCACGGGAGCCAGCTTGAAACCGGCATTGCGCAGATCGACAGAAGCGTAAAAAGGGGGGGCATACTCCATCCATTCGCCGCGCAACCAGTGCTCAATGGCGGATTCCTGTTCAAGGAAGCGTCGCTCTAGGGTCAACAGGGGACCAGTGAGTGCAGTAGTAAGTCGAGGAACCATGTCGGGATTATCCGTTAGAATTGGCCCCGATATGGAACCTTCTACTAACTCGCATAGTCGCCAAGCCAACCCTCGTCCTATGAAATTCGTTAAATGCGATTAAACACCCGCCCCCCTTCGCCCCCCTCTCGGGGGGTTCTCATCGGCTCGCTGCGCTCGATTGTTACGGGGCACTCCGAATGAGTGTATTTCACGCTAATAGTTGCCCTATCACTACCAAAATGACGATGATGACAACCTCTATCGAACAGATTACCCATCCGGGTATTCTGACCTGTGCGCCAACGACCTCACTGTTCGAAGCTGCACAGCGCATGATGGCATCGCATTGCAGCTCAATATTTATTGAAGACGAGGGGGAGATCGTTGGCGTCTGGACTGAGCATGACGCGCTCATGATTGCCACACAG
This sequence comes from Rhodocyclaceae bacterium, assembly GCA_030689585.1. Classification (GTDB taxonomy): domain Bacteria; phylum Pseudomonadota; class Gammaproteobacteria; order Burkholderiales; family Rhodocyclaceae; genus Nitricoxidivorans. The sequence goes on from JAUYFZ010000234.1 coordinate 3,197, forward strand.
GAGCAGCTATTCCTCTCAACGATTGCCGAGCACATGATATCCCCAGTTCAAACTATTGGTCTCAATGCCAGCCTAGGGGAGACGGCATTACGCTTTCATGAGGAGAGTTTGCGACATTTCCTAGTACTGGATGAAGCCAATAACCCTTGGGGCGTCGTGACACAATCTGATGTGGTGATGGCGCAAGGTGTTAGCAACGTCTATCTGCGCGAAATAGGTGGTCTGTTACATAGAGATACGCCGGTCATCTCCGCTACAACGACGATTGATGATGTTGTCTGCATCATGAAAAATGACCACATTGATGCTGTCGCTGTTCGATATGGTGATAACGAGCCCCTAGGTATCTTTACCGAGCGAGATATCGTCCGCATGATCGGTACCGGTACATCGTTTGCCACCGTCGGTGATTTAGCGAGTCGCCCCCTGATCAGCGTACAGAGTTCGTCGACACTTTATCAAGCACGCAAAATGTTCATCGACAAGCATATCCGACACCTCGGCATCATCGACGAAGAGGGACAATTCAGGGGGGTCATTGCCTTTTCAGACCTTTTGATGGGCATGGAACACGATTACACCCACGAACTCAGAGGTGCGTTGAAGGAGAGCGAACACAGTCTGGCCATTTCACATCGACATAATCGTCTGGCAGAAAAGGCTTTTGAAAACACCTTCGAGGGCATCATGGTCAGCAATGTCAATAAGATGATCGAATGGGTGAATCCGGCTTTTACACAGATTATCGGTTTTGCCGCACATGAAGCCATCGGCAAGCCTTTATCCCTCTTTGCTTCAGAAAAATATGACGATGCATTTTTCCTGAAAATAGAAGCAACGCTGCACCAGGATGGCCGCTGGCAAGGTGAGTTATGGGGCCGCAAGCGCAACGGGGAGATCATCGCGTTATGGATGACCATGACGCTGGTGATGGATGACGATCACAAGCCCATCAACTATGTTTCAATCTTTTCTGACATTACGCACCGCAAGGCAGCGGAAGAGCAGATGCATTTTTTGGCCTATCACGATGCGCTGACGGGATTATCCAACCGACTTATGCTGAAAGACAGGCTTCAACACGCCATTTCTCATGCACACCGAAATAGACAAATGGTCGGCATTATGATGATCGATTTGGACCACTTTAAGCAAATCAACGATACGCTGGGGCATCAGGCAGGTGACCGTCTGCTTCAGGTTGTAGCGCAGCGATTAATCGATTGTGTTCGCGAAGAGGATACCGCCGCACGATTAGGCGGCGATGAGTTCGTGCTAATTATTGAGCGAGTCGATCATCTTGATGTGTTATCAGCCATTGCACAAAAGGTCACTCACACACTCTCTCAACCGGTGCTCCTGGATGACCGTGAGATGACGATCACGACGAGCATGGGCATTAGCATCTTTCCTGCAGATGGCGATTTACCCGATGACCTGATCAAACAGGCCGATCATTTGATGTATCTCGCCAAACAAGGAGGACGCAATAATTTCGTGATGTCTCCTCATGGGGTCAGCGTGAAAGACATACCCCATCCCCTCCCCAACCCTCCCCTTGAAGGGGAGGGAGTTAGTCTCCTCCCCCTTGACGGGGAGGGAGTTAGTCTCCTCCCCCTTGACGGGGAGGGAGTTAGTCTCCTCCCCCTTGACGGGGAGGGAGTTAGTATCCTCCCCCTTGAAGGGGAGGGA